>DCUM01000005.1 GCA_002327255.1 bacterium UBA2214
TTTCTGTCTAATCCGCACCCATCACACAACGATTGGCTGTCATGAAACGAATCTGCGCGCTGCTCATCACTCTGGCCGCGGCCGGCATGCTCCTCGCCCGGTCGCCCAATGTCCCGCTGGACTATTGGGGCTATGCCTTTCTCGAGCGCCTCTACAGCAAGGGATTGTTCACCAGCCCCTCCTGGCACGACCGGCCCCTGGCGCGTCATCAGGTCGCCCGCATCCTCGAGGAAATCCATCAGATCAGCAGCGAACTGCCGCAGCGACTCTCACAAACCGACCGCCGCCTCCTCGACCAGCTCCGCGGCGATTTCGCGGATGAATTGAAAACCATTGTCAAGCAGGGACGTCCCGAGCGCCATCTCTATACTTTTGAAGAAGCGGACAGCAAAATCCACGTCGATCTCTACGGCCGTTTCACGGTGATCTCCAACCGCGGCGGCCAGTTCCAGCCGGAAGAACTCCTCTCCGAGACCACCCTGGGCGGCATTCTCCGCGGTGATCTCGGCGGCCGCATCGGCTTTTATGCGGATGCGCAGAACGCCCTGACCCGCGGCGCCAAAGACCTCCAGGATGCGGATGAAAATTTCGACGTCTCCCGGGGCTCTCCCGTGGTGATTTCGGGACCCAACCTCTTCCGCGACCGCGCCCTGGCCTATTTTGTCTGGGAAAAACCGTGGCTGCGCATTCAGGCCGGCCGCGACGAGATCGACTGGGGTCCCGGACTTCACAGCGGGCTGGCCCTGACCCGCAACATGCCGCCCGCGGATCTGATTCGCCTCTCCAGCCGCTTTCGCCGCTTCTCCTTCAGCAGTGCGCATATCTTTCTGCGCAGTCCCTTGGGCGCCAAATACCTCGCCGCGCACCGCCTCGACATCGTCCTCTCGCCGCGGCTGCTCTTCGGCGTTGGTGAAACCGTGGTCTATGGAGGGCGCGATATCGAAGCGGCGTATCTCAATCCCCTGATGCTCTATCACGTCGCCGAGCACCACCTCGGCGACCGCGACAACAACACGCTCTTTTTCAATCTCACGGCGCGGCCGTTTCGCGGCCTCAAACTCTATGGCGAATACTTTATCGACGACATGACCTCCACCAGGAGCCTGACGCGCTATTTCGGCAACAAGTTCGCCTTTCTCTGCGGCGCCGCCTGGGCCGATCCCGGCGGCATCGACAACCTCGATCTCCGTCTCGAATACACCCGCGTCGAGCCCTTCGTCTACGCCCACGACGATTCCATCAACACCTATACCCATTACGACAAGACCATCGGGCACTGGCTGGGCCCGAATTCCGATTCCGCTTTTCTCCTGGCCGGGTATCAGATGGGCAGGGATTTTCGCATCGAAACCACCTTCGAACGCATTCGCAAGGGCGCCGGCGAAGCCAGCACCATCGCGCGTCCCGCAGAAGGCGAAAGAAAATATTTTCTCGGCGGCACGGTGGAGGAAACATACCTCAGTGGCATCCGCCTGCAAAACCAGATTCGCCGCGACCTCTTCGTCGCCGTCGCCTACACCTATTCCGACACCCGGAATCTGCTGCGCCAGCCGGGCATCAAGAGCTGCGATCACCTGGCGCGCTTTGAATTGTATGTCAATTATTGAGCCGTTCATCCATTCATACTGCAACTGCATGCCCTATTTGCTGCTACTCCTGACACTCCTCTACACCGCCGCGCTCATCGGGATCGCTCTCGGAGTGCGGATTAACAGGACGACGCGCTGCGCCGAGCCGCGCACATTCATCTCGGTGATCGTGGCCGCGCGCAACGAGAGCGCGCATATCCTCGCCCTGTGCCGTGCCCTGGCGCAGCAAGCCTATCCCCCCGAGCGCTATGAAGTCCTGTTCGTCGACGACGCCTCGACGGATGATACCGCGCGGCTCATCGAAACCTTCATCGCGGAACATCCCGGCCACGCGATGCGGCTCATCCACAGCCAGGGCCGGGAGCAGGTGCGCTCGCCCAAAAAACACGCACTGGCGCAAGGCATTGCCGGGGCAACAGGCGAAATCCTGCTCTTCACCGATGCGGATTGCATCCCCCCGGCCACCTGGGTGCAGGCCATGGCCTCGCAGTTCGATGACGAAACCGGCATGGTGATCGGTTTTTCGCCCTATGAAGTGCCTTTGCCACATACCCTTTTGCAGCGCGTCGTGGCGCTGGAGTCCCTCTCCCTGGCCGCCCTGGCCGCCGGCACCACCGGTTACGGCCGGCCCGCCACCTGCAGCGGCAGAAACCTCGCCTACCGCAAATGCGTCTTTGAGGAGGTCGGCGGTTTTGCGGCCATCGCCCATTTCGTCTCCGGCGACGACGATCTCTTCCTCAAGCTGGTTCATGAGCGCACGCCCTGGAAGATCCGTTATGCGCTCGATGCCGGGAGCATCGTGCCGACCCGGCATCTCTCCGGCCTCAAGGCCTTCGTACACCAGCGCCTCCGCCACGCCTCCAAGGGATTCTATTACGGCTGGCGCATGACCGGCACGCTGATGCTGGCCTACGGATTCAACCTGCTCCTCCTCGTCAGTCTGCTGCTCCCTTCCCGTGGCCTTATGCCCTGGGTGGCGCTCGGCGTCAAAGGCTGCGCTGAATTTTTCCTTCTCGGCCGCTTCGCGTTGATCATGAAACGCAGCCGCTATCTCGCCGTCTTTCCGCTGGCCGAGCTGTTGCATATACCCTACGTCGTATTCATCGGCGCCCTGGGCCCCCTGTTGAGGATCCGCTGGAAAGAAAAACGCATCGCAGAGCCGATGCAGGAGGCGTCATGACCCTCTTCGCCTCCCTCTGCATCGGATTGGCGCTGCTCTATGCGATGACGATCGTTCTCTTTCTCATCGGCTTGCGCCAAAAGCACCAGCCTGTGAATTCAACGCAGCCGCCCGTCACCGTGGTCGTGGCGGCGCGCAACGAAGAAAAAAATCTCGGCACCCTGCTCGGCGATCTCTGCAGCCAGTCCTGGCCCCGCGAGCGGCTGCAGATCATTGTCGTCGACGATGGTTCCACCGACCGCACCGCCGAAATCATCCGCGCATTCGCTCAAAAAAATACCCACATCATGCCCATCACCATCGATCAGGCGCCGCCCGGTTTCAGCCCCAAAAAATACGCCCTGCAGTGCGCCGTGGAACGCGCCAGCGGCGAAATCATCCTCGCCACCGACGCGGACTGCCGGGTCGGGCGCGATTGGGTCCGCGGCATGGTGGGTCACTTTCTCCCGGACGTGGGTTTTGTCATCGGCTTTTCCCAATACGGCCGCCGCGGCGAACGCCAGAATCTCATCGAACGGCTGCAGGCCTTCGATTTCATTCCGCTCATGGGCGTGGCAGAGGGGAGCTGCAATCTCGGCTTCCCGCTCTCCGCCTCCGGACAGAACCTCGCCTACCGCCGCGACGCCTTTCTCGCCGTGGACGGTTACAAGCGCGTCGCCAGCCGCGTCTCCGGCGATGATGTGCTGCTGCTGCAGCTGATCCGCAAGCACACCGCCTATCGCGCCGTCTTTGCCGCCAATCCCGAGGCCTTTGCCAGCTCCGCGCCGCAAGCGACGCTGCGGCAGTTCATCAACCAGCGCAAACGCTGGGCCTCCAATGGCTCTTTTCAGCTCTTTTTGAACCTGCCCTTTTTCGGCTTCCTGCTCATGGTGCACGCCTATACCAGCGCTCTCTTCGTCGGCGTGCCGCTGTCTCTGCTCCTGAATCAGCAGGTGGCGGTTTTCCTGGCCGCTCTGGCCAGCAAAGCCTTTTTCGAAGGTCTCATCGCCTGGATCAGTGCACGCCGTTTCCAGCGCCAGGATCTCCTGATCTGTTTTCCGCTGTGGTTTCTGCTGCAGATTCCCTATGTGGCGCTGGTGGGACTGCTCGGCACCTTTGGCAACTTTAGCTGGAAGGAGCGCAAACATTCGGCTACGCTATGAATTACACCCTGATAAAAAATCTCGCCCATGGCGCCCGTCATGGCATCCGGCAGAAACCGCTGAACTCGAGCACGGAAATCCGTCTGACGCGATTGTGCACCCAGCGCTGCCGCCAGTGCCAGGTCTATGAACGCAGGACCGAACCCGCGAGCATGGATTTGGCCCTGTTCAGGAGAGTCGCCGCGGCTTTGAAAGAGTATGGCGCCTATATCGGTTTCATCTCCGGCGGCGAAGCCACGCTGGTACCCGATCTGCCCGAGATTCTCCTCGAAGCGAAAAAAGTCTTCCCCGTGGCCACGACGCTGGTCACCGGTCTCTACAACAAGAGCGAAACCATCCGCGACATCGGCCGCTTTTGTCTCGATCACGACATCAACATCCAGACCTCGCTGGACGGTCTTGGCGAGACGGGAGATATCCTGCGCGGCGCCAGGGATTTTTCCGCCACCGTTCTGCGCCACATGGAGATGATCGCCGCCATGCGCGGCTCCTCGCAGTCGCTGCTCTACGCCAATATCGTCCTGAGCCGGTTGAATCTGGGGCAAATCCCGGAAATCATCGCCCGCGCCCGCGACATCGGTTGGCGCGTCACCATCGGACTCTATCACCACCTCACCGAGACAACCCGCGAGGATGAAGACCTTTCGCTGCAGCCCGGGCCGGAGCTGGACGAACTGCTGGCCTTTCTCGATCACAACCCCGACATCCTCAATCTCAATTCGTTCATCCGCGGCATCGCGCCCTTTATCGCCAGCGGCGAGACCACCCGCTGCCCCTTTGTGGCGTCGCGCTTCCTCATGACGCGGCTGACCATCATGGAAAACGGTGATGTACATCTGTGCTGGGGCGGCCCTGTCGGCAATCTCTTCGCGAACTCGATGCAGGAGATCTTTTCATCTCCGGCCTACCGGCAGCGCCTCGATGAATATGCCCAGTGCCGGGGATGCTGGACCACCTGTTACACCCAACGCTATCTGCTCATCCGCCCACGGTCGCTGCGCGAAGGTGCCGACAACCTGCGCAAGATGATGCGCATGCGCCGCATCCAGAAAGGCGCCATGCGATGAAACGCGCCCCTGTGATCCTCCTGGCCGTACTGCTTCCCGTCCTGGTGGCGGCGCAGCCGCCGTTTCGATCTTTTCATCAGGAGCGGCTGACCTATTCCCTCTCCAGCGGCGGACTGGGTGCGGCCGATGCCGAATTCACCTTCACCCGTGGCGGCCGCGATTCCATCCATGTGCGCATCGACACCAGACCGTGGAGCAGTCTGATCTTCAGCATCCACAACCGCTACCACGCCGCACTCGACACCCTGACGGGGCTGCTGCTGCAGACCGGCAAAGATATCCGCCAGCGCAACATCGCGCAATCCATGACCATCCACTACGACTACGGTCAAAAGCGCGCCCGTTCGACAGAAGGCCATTCGTGGCCGCTGCACGGCGCCGCCCTGGATCTGTTCAGCATGCTCTATCACCTCCGCACCCTCCGGCCTGACAGCCTCGCCACGCTGCGGCTCCCGGTCTTCATCGAAGGACAATCGTATTGGGCCGAGGGCGCTCCACCCGTAGCGACTGTTTTGAATACACCGTGGGGCGCGTTGCCCGTGACCCTGCTCGACCTCGTCTTCGTCCCCGCAGACACCATCGGCCCCCGCAACTGGAAGACCGATCTGCTCACCAACCGCATCGCCCGTCCGGGCGGCCGCTTGACCATTGCACTCGGGCCCGCGCCGCAGCATCTGCCACTGCGGCTGATCTTTGGCGGTGACGGGAAAAAGGTAACGATGACGTTGAAATCCTTTTCACGAGGCGGGCAGTGATGGCTGTACTCCTGGTGGGCATGGGGATGCTCTACGTGACCTTTGCGCTGCTCGTCGCCCTGCGCTTGCGCCGCATGCGCGCAATTGCTACCCCGGGAAACATGGAAGAACCCCTTGTCAGCGTCATCGTCGCCGTGCGCAATGAGGCGGAATCCGTGATGCGCTGTCTGGAGAGTCTGCTCCGGCTTGACTATGCTCAGGAAAAATTGCAAATTGTCATCGTCAATGATGATTCGCGCGACGGCTCCGGCGCACAGATCGATGCGTTTTGCCAGCCCTGGCGGCACATGCAGGTCATTCATCTCGGGCCCGGGGAAAAGTCCCTGCCCGGCAAAGCCGGCGCGGTGCTGCATGGGCTGGAAATGGCACGCGGCGAGATCATCTTTCTCACCGATGCCGACTGCGAGGTGCCCGTCTCCTGGATCAGGGGACTTCTCGCGGGTTTTGCAGCGGATACCGGCCTGGTCTGCGGATTTACGATCCTGCGCGCGCGGCGTTCGCCCGCACCGCTCTTTCAGGAAGTCCAGGCGCTCGATTGGCTCTTTCTCCTCGGCGTCGCCGCCGCGGCCATGGAGCTGGGAAGACCGGTGAGCTGGATGGGCAACAATCTCGCCTTCCGCCGCAGCGCCTACGAAGCGGTCGGCGGGTACAGGACGATCGGTAACAGTCTGATCGAGGACTTTACGCTTTTGGATGCGATTTCGCGGAAAAGCCGCTATACGGTGGCGGTACAGCCGGATCGCGCCGCGGTGGTCGTCAGTGCGCCGGTGACCCGTCTGCGCCAACTCTATGAGCAGCGCCGCCGCTGGGCCATGGGCATCCGCCCCGTACGCCCGCTCGGCAAAGGGCTCATGATCAGCGGCTTTATGATGCACCTGCTGCTCCTGGCAGGATGCTTCCTGACACCCTGGCTCAGCCTTCTCGTCGCGGCCGTCAAATGCAGCGCCGACTTGCAGATTATCGCAAGCACGGCACAAAAAAGCGGCGCCCGCATCGGCCCGGGTGCTTTTCTGGGTTTTGAACTCTTTTACAGCCTGTACACATTGATCATGCCCCTTTCCTTGCTGTTTGACCGGCGCATTCAATGGAAAGATCAGGACTATTCCATCCCGGCCTGATCCCGGAGGAACGCTATGCTGCGGTGGCCGCCCATTCTCCTGCATTACTATATCACGGAACAGTGCAACTGCCGCTGCCAATTCTGTGATATCTGGCAACTGGAGGCCCCTGGCAGCGCCGATGCGGCCGAGGTGATGACGAACCTGGATGCCGCCGCGCGTCTCGGGATCAAATTCGTGGACTTGACCGGTGGTGAGCCGCTGCTGCATCCCGATCTGCCGGAGATGCTCGCGCACGCCCGAAAGAACGGCCTGCGTACCACCGTGACCACCAACGGAGTGCGCTATCCGGAGCGCGCCCGGGAGCTGGCGGGCAAGATCGATTTTCTCCACTTCTCCGTGGATGCTGCCACAGCCGAAGCGCACGATACCCTGCGCGGCAGGCAAACCTTCGACCGGGTGATGACCGGACTCGATGTCGCCAGAGCGCTGGGAGAAAAGCCGGACATCCTCTTCACTGCGACGCCGGAGAATCTGCACCATCTCCCGCTCCTGGCCGAATGGGCGCATCGGCTCGGGCTGATTTTGATCGTCAATCCCGTCTTCTCGCATCGCCACAAGCGGGAATTATCCCGGGAACAGCTCTGCGAACTGGAACGCTATAAATACCAGTCCGGCGTCTATGTCAACACCGCCCTGCATCTGCTCCGCCGTCGCGGGGGCAACGATCCGCAACACCCGCGCTGCCGTGTCGTGGATGGCGTCGTGGTGATCTCTCCCCGCAATGAACTGATGCTGCCCTGTTATCACTTTTGCCGGGAACGGATTCCCATCCACGCCGATCTCGAAACGCTGTGGCGGAGCGGCAAACGCAGGGAGGCGCGGAAACATCAGGGCAGCTGGGAGATGTGCCGGGGCTGCACTCTGAACTGCTATTTCGATCCCGGTTTCATGTACCGGGTCGATTCCTTTTTTTTTAAAAGCATTTGGGCCAAGATGAAATACAGTCGCGACAAATATATCCGTTACCCCCGGGCGCAAAAAAAGGGGCGTCTCGACACCCGGCCCGCCCGGGAAATCCTCGAACAAATCGTCCTGGAGCACCGTCATGCCGTGCGCTGAAGCAACGCTCGAACACCTGTTGCCCGTGGTGCTCTTTTTTCTCTATGCGGAAATCCATTTCCGCATTCCCTTTGTGCCGAGCCGCCTCTTCCGGCGCGCGCCGGAAATCATCCTCGATGTTCCGCACCGCCTCGAGCCCGGCGCCAGCCTGCCGGTTCTGCTGATCATCAAAGACGCCCATCGCTACCCCGTGACGCTGCAGCGGCTGGCGATTACCCTTTCGGCACCCGGCCGTGAAGCGGCGCACCAGGTGCTGACCTTGAACGATGAAACGATCGACGCTCCCCTGTGGCAACGCATTTTCACCATCACTCCACCGCCGCAGTGGCAGGGCGCGGTCGAGGTGGATTGTCATTTGCTGGGGCGCATGAACGGCAAGACCCTCGAGGTCCGCAACGACAACTATCCGCACACCGCGCACAGGCCCTTCACCGTTTATCTGGATGCCGCGCCGCTCCCGGGCGCTCAGGCCTGTTTCTATGGCGACCTCCATTACCACAGCGATCTGACATCGGACCAGGTCGAATTCGGCGCCGGCCCGGAGATGGCCGCACGGATGGCACAGGCGCTCGGTCTGGACTTTTTCGCCGTCACCGATCATTCCTACGACCTCGATGACTGTTGGGAGAATTATCTCCTCAACGATCCGGATCTGCCCAAATGGCGCCATTTGCAGGAGGTGGTGCAGACGTGGAATACCCGTCATGCCACGCCGAAAATGATCGCCGGCGAGGAAGTCTCCACCGGCAATCACAAGGGCCACAACGTCCACATTCTCATTCTCAATCATCGCACCTGGCTGCCCGGCAGCGGCGACTCGGCGGAGAAGTGGCTGCGCACGCGGCCGCAGCTCTCCATCGCGCAAATCCTCGACCGCCTCGAACCCGAAGCCCTGGCATTCGCGGCGCACGCCGCGACGCGACCGCCCTTTCTGGAACGGCTTCTCTTCCGTCGCGACACCTGGCATGAACAGGACCTGCGCGATGATCGTCTCACCGGCATGCAGATCTGGAATGGAATGGATGATGCGGATTTCGAACGCGGCCGGTCGCAATGGATCAAGCTTCTGCTGGAGAACAAACGGCGCGTGCTCATCGGCGGCAACGATGCACACGGCAACTTTGGCCGCAGTCGCCAGATCGCCTGGCCGTTTCTGACCATGCGGGAAAAAGAGACGCAGCTATTTGGACAGGTGAGAACCGGGGTGCTTAAAACCGGAGAAAAAACGACAACGGAAGAGATCCTGCGGGCACTCGGAGCCGGCCGCTGTCTGGTGAGCAGCGGTCCCTATGGCGAATTGATCCTGCAGGAAGCGGACGGCACGCACTGTCGCCCCGGCGATGCCACCGCCTGCAAAGTGCTGACGATGCGGGTAGGCGCCGAATCTTCCGCAGCCTTTGGCCCCCTGCACGCCGTGGAAGTGTACATCGGCGACCACCGTACCAAAAAAGAAACCCGGCTCTCCCTGCTCGAGGGTGAATCGGGTCCGGTGAAATTTGATCTGCCGCTGAGCGCTGTTCCAGCGTCCGGCTATATCCGGCTGGAAGTATCCAGCAGCCGCCCCGGCCGCCTTTTTCGCTGCCTCACCAATCCGGTCTTTCTGCAGCCCTGCTGCTAGAACAGCTTTATCTTTTTGATGATTTTCTTCAAACCGCGGCCGAACAGATTCGCTTCGATGACGATATGGCGTTCGGCGCCTTCACCAAAGCTCTCCACCTTCAGGGTTTCATTGTTTTTCAACGCTTCATGAATGACAAAGCGCTCATAGCTGCTCATGGGGGGGAGTTCGACCTTCTGGCCCTTTTGAACGGCTTCCTCCGCCCGCCTGGCCGCATATCGTTTCAGGTTGCCGACCGGATAGACCCGCAATTCATACTCCTCATCGCTGATTTTATAGGTCTTGGTGACGATATCGTCATCGTGGTCAAAGTGTTGATGAATCAGACGCCGATCCGCTGCGGGCAATCCCGTCAGGGAAACCGGTACGATCGAATCGCGCAAATCATCTTCCACTTTGCGGACCATTTTGTCTATCTTTTCGTTGCTGCCTGTATGTTGCCGTCTTCTTTCCATGTGCTCCAACCTCTCCATTATGCTAAAGTACTCCCCTGATCCTGTTTTTCCAATGCCGTCAGCAGCTGGTCGTGGATATAGCCGAAAGGCCCGTTGCTGAAGGTGATGACCGCATCTCCGGAATGGAGCCGGGACAGTAAATAGGTCCTGATCGCTTCCACGGTTGGCAGCGCCTCGGCATCCTTGCCCTGGCGGCGCAAATCGTCGGCCAGTTTTTCCGTGGAGAGAACCTGTCCGGGGGGCGCCTTGTCCGGCCGGTCCACCGGGGCGATGAGCACGCCATCGGCGTCCCGGAAGGCCGTCACCAGTTCCTGCTGAAACAGGGAACGGCGCGTCGTGGCACAGCGCGGTTCAAAGAGCGCCCAGATGCGTTTCTGCGGATAACGGCGGCGAAATCCGGCCAGGGTTTCCGCAACAGCCGTCGGATGATGGCCAAAATCGTCATAAACATCGACACCCGCGGCGCTGCCTTTGAGTTCCATGCGCCGTTTGATGCCGGTGAAGGTACGTATGCCCTCCTGAATTTCCGCAAAAGAAATTCCGGCATGGTGCGCCACCGCGATGGCCGCCAGAACATTGCGCACGTTATGGTCGCCCGACAGCGGCGCCTCCACTTCACCGAGCACGACCCCTTCTTTGGCGACGGCAAAGCGGGCACCCGCGGGCGTGAACTGCAGCTGCAGCGGCCGCCACATGGCTGCTTCGGAAAAACCGAACGTCTGCAGCGGACAAAACGCCTTTTGGCTCACTTCGAGGACGTTTTCATGATCCGCGCACGCCACCAGCAGACCATTGCGCGGAATCAGATTGACAAAACGGCGGAACGCCAGCTTGATCTCATCCAGAGAATCATAAATATCCGCATGATCGAATTCGACGTGATTGATGATGCCGATATCGGGCAGGTAGCGCAAAAACTTGGGTGCCTTGTCAAAGTAGGCGGAATCGTACTCATCCCCTTCGAGGATGAAATCGTCGCCCATGCCGACTTGATAGCCGCGTCCGAAATTATTGGGAATGCCGCCGAGCAGAAAACCGGGACTGCGTTGTGCCGACTCGAAGAGCCAGGCGAGGAGCGCCGTGGTCGTGGTCTTGCCATGCGTCCCGGTGACGACGATGGAACGATGGCCGCGGATGCAGAACTCGCGCAGGGCGTCCGGAAGCGACATATAGGGAATGTGGCGGTCGAGGATTTCCTCGATTTCAATATTGCCGCGCGAGATGACATTGCCGACGATCACCAGATCCGGCGCGGGATCGAGATTGGCCACTCGAAACCCGTCACAGACGGGGATCTTTTGTTCTGCCAAAAAGTCGCTCATGGGCGGATAGACGCCACTGTCGGAGCCATAGACATGGTAGCCCTTTTGTTTCAACATGGCCGCCAGAGAAGCCATCGCCGTCCCACAGATCGCGAGGAAATAGAGGCGCTGCGGTAGCTGATCGCGCATGGGCTTTTCCATTACGGCCTCGAACTGCCCATGGCCGGAGGGAACTCCGCCAGGGAAATGGGCGTAATTCCGGTTTTATCGATGAGAATGTTGACAACCTGTCCCGCATTTCCCGGCTTGCCGAGATCGTGTCCATCGAGGACGAGACGCACGCCGCCGGCATTGCCAATTTTGAGATAAAACTTGTCGGGGGTTTTCCAGCTGCGTTCGATGCCCTCGGTGAACACGCCTTCTTCGGCCACGGTATCCTGGTACACAATCCGCACCCAGGCGGTTTCCGTGGCACGCAGACTCAGGGTCAGCGGCTGGGTTTGCAGGGAGGAGGCTTTATTCTCATCGGTGATCGCTACCAGCGTCACCGTCGTATCCGCGCTACTCTCAAGAACCGCCACCGGCACGGAAATCCCGCTATCCAGCACGGAGGGGGGTTGCGCCGGGGTACGATAGAAAAAGTAGTAAAGAACCGCGAGCAACCCCACCAAAACGATTCCCAGCACAAACGGATTCCTGATCCATTGCGTGCCATCATCGTTTTGACCGGAACCCTGTTCCAGACGGGTGACGACCGCTTCGGGCTCGGGCGTCATGGCAGCGGGCTCTGGCGTCGGCTGCTCAGAATCTTCCGCCGGCTCGTCTGAGGTCACCGGTGTGACGGCGACCGGTTTCCACTGCGCCAGCAAACGCCGTACCATGACTTCAGGATCCAGTCCAATCTCGGCGGACAAAAGACGCAGAAAGGCTTTGACCGTGACTTCGGGGAGAAACCGGAAATCACCCTGTTCCATTTTTTCGATGAATCGCTCCGAGATTTTGGTGGTTTGCGCCACCTGGACGATGGTCAGGCCTTTATGCTCGCGCTGCCGGGTGATCTCTTCACCCAAACGTAATAGTTCTTCATTCACGGCAAATTTCATCCCAAAATTTGAGTAAGGTCAAATAGAATCTGGTCAATGGAAAACCGACCACGTTATAAAAACAACCCTCGATGCGGTCTGCAAACAGGGCGCTCTGGTCCTGGATGCCATAGGCACCCGCCTTGTCCAGCGGACTGCCCGTCGCTACATAACTTTCGATCTCCCAGCCCTGCAGATGCCGGAAATGCACCCGCGTCATTTCGTGTCCGCTCACCTGGCGTCCCTCGGGCTGGCAGACGATGGCGAAACCGGTATAGACCTGATGAATGCGTCCGCTGAGGCGCTTCAGCATCCGCACGGCATCCGCGGCATCGACCGGCTTGCCGAGGATTTCGCCGTCCAGTACCACCACGGTGTCCGCGCCGACGATGATGCCTTCCGGGACGCGCTTGCTGACATCCAGCGCCTTGGCCAGTGCCAGCGCTTCGACATGGCGCAGGGGCTCCGTTTCCGTGCATGCCTCCTCATCCACGCCGCTCGGCAGGACCTGGAATTCGAGTCCCATGAGCTGCAGCAGCTGCTTTCGCCGCGGTGATTGCGAGGCAAGAAAAAAGGGCCGCTGCGGCAGGTGTTGTTCCGGAAAAAACGTCATAGCCGCTTTTCGTCGCTGTCGAGCATGATGGTGAAGGGACCCTGATTATGAATTTCCACCAGCATCATGGCGCCGAATTGCCCGCCGGCCACTTTAAAACCCAGCGCGGCCAATTTGCTCTTGAAAGCTTCGTAGAGGGGTTCGGCGATTTCGGGCCGGGCGGCATGGGAAAACCCCGGCCGGCGGCCGCGGCGGCAATCCGCATAGAGCGTAAATTGCGAAATGACCAGCATCCCGGCGCCCACTTCCAGGGCGGACAGATTCGTCTTGCCCTCTGCATCCTCAAAAATGCGCAGGTGCGCGATGCGTTCCGCCAGATAATCGACGGTTTGCTGCTCGTCACCGTCACGAACACCCAGGAATATCACCAACCCGGGGCCGATTTCGCCCAGCGTTTTTCCGGCAACCCGGACACGACCCTGGTTGACGCGTTGCAAGAGTGCCCGCATCTCTCTATCCTTTCACCATCGGCCCAAATAAATAGCCAGCAAACCGACGAGCATGTCCGCTTTCAGCACGGCGCTCAATCGCCGCAACATCGGGGGCCTCGGCCGCATCCACATGACGAGGAGACTCCCCGCCAAGACCACCTGTACGCCCGCAATGACCACCAGCAAATACCAGCGGCCATAAATGCCCATCCAGTAGGGCAGCAGGGTTCCGGGAATGAGCAAACCGAAAAGGAACGTCACCAGCCATTGCGCCGGCCGCAAACCGTGAACGACCGGGAGGGTCCGCGCGCCATTCGCCCGGTCGCCGGCCACATCCTCCAGATCTTTGATGATCTCACGGCCAAAGTGCATGAAAAATGCGAACGCAGCCGGAATGAGCGCCGCCTCGAAGCGGCCGACGGCCACACCGCCGTAAATGAAAGCCAGTCCCGTCACGAAAGCGACCGTGAGGTTGCCCCAGACGACCGTACGCTTGAGCCGCGCGCTGTACCAGTACAGCAGAATGGCTGAGGTCAGGGTGATCACGACAGCCACCCTGCTGATGAATCCAGCCGCGATCACGGCAAGAACGAAGGCGCCCGTCGCGAAAAAACGAGCGTCACCGGGTTGCAGCGCTCCACCCGGAAGCGGGCGAAAGGGTTTGTTGATCCGGTCGATCTCCAGATCAAAAAAATCGTTGATGGCATTGGCACCGGCTGTCACCAGGGCGCCGGAGAGGCAGGCCAGCAGCAGTTTGTGCCAGGCCGCGCCGATGCCGCACAGATATCCGGCCAGCAGAATGGAGAGAAAAGCGATGACGACATTGGCCGGACGCGACAAAATGATGAATGCTTTTATGTTTCGCAGATAGCGCATAGGCTGCAAAGCGGGGCCGTCTCAACTATTGGGATCGATCCACCGCGTCCATTCGGTATCGTAGAGCTCGCCGCGCGCCGTGGAGTGCACCAATTCCAGCTCTCCGGTGTCGCGCTTGTCGACAAAATAGAAATAGATGCCGCCCTGTTGTGAATAATAATGCCACACTTCATAGGTGCGATTCTGATTGCTGAAGGGAAAGCGTTCGATTTCATCCGGCCGTCCATAGACCAACAGGATACGGCCGCGGTCGGAGCGCCAGCCCTCTCTGAATGATCCGCGATAGGAACGGTTGGCCACCTCGATGCGGCCGAGATAATCCTGCTTGAATTCATTCTCGAGCGTGCCCGGCGTTTGATCCCGCTCCGCCCAAAATTGCTTGATAAAGTTGCGCTTTCCTTCCAGGTTGAGCTTTTTATAAGTGTCGCGCTCCTGTTTGCGGTTGATATAGCGCGTGTATTCGAATTCCCGGTCCAGCTCTTTTTCGCTGGCGACGTTGTAGCGGTCGGCATCGCTACCCGGACTGCCGCCGCCCTTGAACTCCTCCTGACGCACAAACACGGCGCCTCCCTCTGCATAATCCGCCTCACGATAGACGAAAAATTTACGCCACGAGGTCATTTCAGCCCCGTTCTCCAGGTCGGTGACGGCGATTTCGACGCGATAGGCGCCGGACACCAGGGACACGACATTGATACCGCTCACTTCAACGGCGGACTCGCCGGGCTTTTTGCGCCGCTTCGGATCCGTCTGCTTGACGATCAGGCCATCTGAACTGTATATCTTGTAGATGACCCGGTAATAATGTCCACTGTCGCTGCTGGCAGCGGCAAGATGATAGAGTTCCGAATAGAGATAGAGAATGGGCAGACTCAGACCATACAGCGCCGTCGGGTTGGGCACGACGCGATAGCCGTTCTTGGTGAAAAAGCTGGCGGTGGTGTCACGTTCTATGGAAGAACTCAACTGCAGATCACTGACGGCCAGGGCACTCCCGGCATAGGCGCGCGTCTGAACCGGAAATTTATATTCCGCATGGGTCTGCGGATCGTGGCCGTCTTCGATGTGCACGGACATGGTGTAATCGCCGTCCGGCAGCAGAAAATGATTCAGGACAAAAAGCCGCTGCGTGTCGTTGATCTCGGCAAGACTGTCGACATGATTGACGTTTTTCCATTGTTTGGAAGCGACCAGAGAGTCTTTGGCATAAATACGCGCATCGACAATGAACTCGCCGGCAAATCGCTCCGCGTCCGGCTGATAGAGCAGAAAAGAACGCAGGAGCGAGGCTGAAAATTCCAGATAGGTGAGGCTGTCGGAATAGCGAAACCGGTTATAATCGACATTGAATTGAAAACGGGCTTTGTCCGAAGTCTCCTGGGCGCGGATCGAGCCGGCCGCGATCCAGCTCAGCGTGGAGACGATGATCAACGAAATGACATGCATTTTTTTCATAGTATATCCTCAATTTTCCCCGGCCGCTTCTGCAACGGGCACCAATTGATCCTTCTTCATCGCATCGAATCTGACCGATACCACCTTGGAGACACCCTGCTCTTCCATGGTGATGCCGTAGAGTTGATCGGCGGCGCGCATGGTGAGCTTGTTGTGGGTGACGACGATGAACTGGGTATTGGCAGAAAAATCACGCAGCGCATGGGTGAAACGCTGCACATTCTGATCGTCCAGCGGCGCATCCACTTCATCGAAAATGCAGAAGGGGCTGGGTTTGACCAGATAGATGGCGAACAACAACGAGATGGCCGTAAGGGATTTTTCGCCACCGGAGAGCAGCGTCAGGGCGGTGGGCTTTTTTCCGCCGGGGGTGGCCAATATATCAATTTCAGATTCAAGGGGATCCGCCGTTTCCTGGAGAATGAGGTTGGCGCGACCACCTTCAAAAAACTTGCTGAAAACTTCAGCGAAATTTTTCTGAACCTGTTCAAAGGTTTCGAGAAATTTCTGACGCGCCGTGGTATTGATGATCTCGATGGTCTCCATCAGATTCTTGCGCGCCTTGATCAGGTCATCGCGCTGCGTTTGCAGAAAATCGAGGCGCTCTTTCTCCTGTTCAAATTCCTTGAGCGCCAGCAGATTGACGGGGCCGACCTCCTTGATCCTGTTGCGCAGCGCCTCAACCCGCTGCCGGCTCTTCTCGACATCAAAGTCCGCCGGCATCGCCTTGCGGCTGAGCTTGTGCTCGAATTCGCTCCAGAGGCGCTGACGCAGATTTTCGCCGCGCAGCCGCAGCTCCGAGACGCGCAATTCAACCTGATGGGCGCTTTCGGATAAATTGTCAAATTTTCCCCGCGCAGCGCGGATCAGCTTCTCCGCTTCCGCGACCCGCGTATTGGCTTCATACTGTTGCTCTTCCAGTTCATCGAGGACGGCCTGCGCCTGCTCGCGTTCTCCCTTGAGCTTTTCCACATCCGCTGCATAGGTCTCATTGACGTCGCTCAGCTCCTGCATCTCGCGAGTGGCCCGTTCGGTCTCCATCTGGCGCGTTTGAATCAGCGCGTTGGTTTCAGAAACCTGGCGTTGCAACGCCTCGTTTTCACGGCGCATGGCTTCGTACTCGCTCTGCTGCCGCGCCACCTGAACACTCACCTCCTGAACCTGCACCGCAGCGGCATTGACGTTCTGTTCGAGGGACTTGATCTCCTCCCGCAAAACGCTGGCCTGCTGGGCATGCTCCTGTCGCCGCGTCAACAGTTCATCGGCACCCATGGTCTGGAGTTCCAGGTTATGGCCCAACTGACTGGCTTCGCCCAGCAGGCGCTGTTTTTCCGCGTCGTGGCGTGTTCTGGACTCCACCAGGGCGTTCTCTTCAAAGGTCTGCCTGCCCAATTCGATGCGCACGGCACCCAGCTGCGTTTCTTCTTCCTGAATGGTTTTGCGATGATTTTCGGCTTCAATCTTGTTTTGTTGTATTTCCGTTTCACGCTGCGCCATCAAGGCGCGCCGTGCTTCGGATGCTTGCTGCAATTTTTCAATCTCCTGCAGCAGCGCGGCCAGTTGTTCCTGTCTGCCGACAAAATCCATCTGGTTCTTGCTCAACAAGCCGCCGCGAATGAAGCCGGCGTGCCCAAGCACCTCGCCCGTCAGGGTGACGACGTTATAGGATTGACTCTTCAGCTGGCCATAGACCCGGTTGGCAGTCTGCAGGTCCTGCACCACCAGATAAACGCCCAGTATGGTGCCCACCAGGGATTTGAAGCGCTCATCACAGCTCACCAGTTCATCCGCCCAACCGAGCACGCCAAGATCAGAAACCTGCGGCCGGTTGTCCAGTGGCGTGTTCAGGCTGGCGCGCGGCGCAAAGGTGACAATGCCCCGTTTCTCTTCCTTGAGCAGCGCGATGCCCGATAAAGCCGTTTCACTGTCTTCGACCACCAGATAGGTGGCGGCTTCTCCAAGCGCGGCGGCGATCGCCGAGCGGTGCATGCTCTCCACATGCACAATGTTGGCCAGAGGGCCATAGGTGCCAAAATTCTGATTTTTCAGCGTCGCCAGATAACGGACGCCCGCCGGATAGTCCTCGAAATTCTCGATGAGTCGTTTGACCAGTTCCGCCTGATGCTCCAACACTTCGATGCGGTTGCGATCCTGCGAGTCGCTCTTCTGCAAGCCCTCAAAGGCCCGCTTGGCCTCTTCCTCAAATTTGCCGATCTCGAGCAAACGCTGCTTGTGCGCTCCGAGCAGAGTCAGCAGTTTTTCCTCTTCAGCGCGCGTCTGCCGGATCAGCTCACCCAGTTCAGCGATGCGGCCGCTCTCCTGGCCGATCTCCGCTTCGAGTTGTTCGATACGACGGCTGACATTTTCTTCCGTGGCCTTGAGACGCTCGCCTTCGTTTTGTTTGCGGCTCAACTCTTCCGTGATGCGAAGCACCTGCGCTTCCGCATCACGCGTCTGCGCGCGCTTGCTTTCGAATTGTTGTTTGACCGCCAGATATTCGCTGTTAAGGCGTTCGTATTCCTGGCGTTTCTCCGCGAGACTCTTTTCCGCCGCCTGCACCAGAGACAGCGTTTGCTCCAGCTGTCCTTGAAGTTCCCCCAGCCGCGTAGTGAAACTGTCCATCTCTTGGGTATAGCGGACATTACTCTCCTGCAGGGAGCGGATGCGTTCCTTGTTGACGAGGATACGCTCTTCAAATTTTTGCACTTCGCGATTGAGATCGGAGACGAGGCGCTGATTCTCGTTGAGCTTCTTTTCAAGCTCCAGCAGTCGCGTGCGCGTCGCTTCATAATCGGCGTCCTGGGTTGCCAACGCGCTCGAGGCGCCTTCCCGTTCGTCGCGGATCAAGTCGAGCCGGGTCTCGAGCGGCTCCAGTTCATCGATGATTTTGGTATATTCGAAATCCGCCAGGTTGATCTCCAGCTCGCGCAGCTCCACCGCCAACTCCTGGTAACGCTCCGCCTTGGCGACCTGGCGCCGCAACGAACGGACATTCTTCTCCACTTCGGACATGATGTCTTCAATGCGAATCAAATCCTTTTCCGTGGACTCGAGTTTGCGGAAGGTGGCTTTGCGCCGCAGTTTATACTTGGTAATGCCTGCGGCTTCTTCAAAAATGCGCCGCCGTTCATCCTCCTTGCCGTTGAGGATGCGTTCCACCTGCGGCAGTTCGATGACGGAATAGGTGTGCGGCCCTGCCCCCGTGTCCATGAACAGGTCCAGGATATCCTTGAGCCGGCAGTTGTTGCCGTTGAGGAGATACTGGCTCTCCCCCGAGCGGAACAGGCGGCGCGTGATGATGACTTCGGCATAATCAATGGGTAATATATTTTTGGTGTTTTCTATCTTGAGCGATACCTCGGCCATGCCGACCGGTTTGGCCGTGGCGGAACCGTTAAAGATGACATTGCCCATGACCTCGCTGCGCAGCGCGCCGCTCTTCTGCTCCCCCATGACCCAACGAATCGCATCGACGATATTACTCTTGCCGCAGCCGTTGGGGCCGACGATGCCCGTGATGCCATCATGTAAAACAAGGTGGGTTTTTTTGGCAAAAGATTTAAAGCCAACTATTGTCAATTCAGAAAGATACACATTACTCCAGTGATAGGGTTTCCAAATTCGCAAAGACGGTAAAAATACAATCCCGCGGTATTAAAATCAAGGACATTTTCCCGGCCCGCTTACAGCCCGAGAAGGGACCAGTAATAGTTCGCATAGGCAAAGAGCGCCCGGGACTGCTCCAGATAGAGCGCAATCATGATAAAGACCAGCGCCATTCCCGCCAGCTGCAACAAGAGTGCTTTTCCCGCACTCACCTGCATGATAACTTTGGCACCGCGAATGGCACGCAACAGATACCAGAGAAAGATGATGAGAAAATAAATCAGACTGAACGAGATGAGACTCGAGCGCGACAGCGCCCTGAATAAAACCACCGCGAGTGGCAGTGCAAAGATAAAATTGGCCGGCACCCACAAGACAAAGGTGACGATTTGACTGAAACGCAAATAGCGTCGTTGCACCATGGCAAAGATCTTGTATATGACAGCCTGCAGAAACGCCAGGCCCAACAAGGCGCCGGTAAAAAACAGAATCAGGCGCTCGGGATGCCAGATCAATTGAATGGCCTGAATCTTGGCGGCGCCATCCGAAAAGAGCCAGGTGAGTATCTCGTCGAAGAGGCTGTGATCGCGTAAAAAGAAGACAAAACTCGCGAGAAGGGTGGCGAGCGTCAAAAAGGAGGAAAGTCCGATCAAGCCGGTCAGAAACGGATTGATCTGGCGATTTTCATTGAGATCCGAATAAAATCCATGCGAATAGACAAAGACGCGTTTGATATAATGACTCAGGCGTTTGTCCCTGCGAATGAAGAAGAGCAACAGGACGATCAACGCAATACTGAGTATCTGAAAAACAGCCGGATCCGCGACGGGGACATCGCCAGGCAACAATTCCGGCATGCTGGTGTTGGTGAAGGCGGCCCGGACAACGTGATAAACCTGACGCTGTTGTCCATTGGCGGCGAAGAGTCCCGCGGTGAACGTCTGAATATTTTCCCGGGGACCCCAATAGGTGTGCGGCGCATCACCACGCCAGTCCCGCAGCGGCGAAACCGAGATGCCGATATGCTCCTGGCGGCGCGCGGCCTCCTGAAAGGCTCTCTTGAGGTTGAAAGCCTGATTATTCTGGGCGGCGAGCCCCTCTCCCGCCAGGGCCGGCAACGGAGAGATGAATTGCAGAATATAGAATCCCTGCGCTTTCCAGAACCACTGCGAAATGGCATAAAGCTCTTCGGGGGGCACTTCGATGATCTGAAAATCGACCGGCAAATTGTGCATGCCCGAATTTTTGCCCCGCACGCCCGCAAACAGGGGCCGTTCGTCCAGCTTGCGCGCTTCTGCTGCCATCTCCCTGAGAAACTGCGCCGTTTCGACATCGCCGCCATCGAATCCGGACCCCAGTCCCCATGCCGCCACACAGGGATGCGCCTGGTACGCGGAGATCAATCCCTGCAGCGCCTTTTTGGCATGCATACGAACCGTCGCATTGCGCAGATGTTCCGTCGGCACATGGGTCACCGGAATTTCCACCAAAACGGCCAAACCGAGGCGGTCACACACCTCAAGAAGATAGGGCGGCGGTGCATTCCCGGGAATACGCACGGTATTGGCGCCCAGGGCGACAATCTCCGCCATGTCCTTCTCAATGGTCGTCCGCTGCGATTCCAGCGGCGACAAGCGGAAGGCTTCATCCTCGACCCATTCGATGATCTGATAGCGAAATCCCCCCTGGAGGGTGCGGCTTTGACGCAGCCACGTCTGCGGCTGTGCCAGGGCCAGCGGCACCGTCACCCGGTCGATGATCTGCGCTCCCTGCGACAGCTGCAATCTGAGGAGATAGCGGTGCGGTTGTCGCGGCTGCCAAAAGACAAAACCGGGCACGCTGAAATCGAGCTGACATCGCACCGTATCCGGGGCGGTGATCAAAATCGGCAGCGCGGGCGAAGTGAAGAGGGGCTCAAGCGTGCTGCCGTCCAGCACCTCGAGCTGACTGCGCAGGCCCCCCGCGAGCAGCGCCGTACGCGAGAGACTGTCTGTCGGCCCCATCTGAATCAGCGCCGACAGCTGCCCCTGCAAGGCAGCGATTCCTTCGGCAGTACGTATGGAAAGGGCGGAAACATAGGGCGCGCGGCCGGCGTGCAAAACGATGGGACGGAACAGGCCGTCGCCGCTCACCGGAATGCCGCGATTGCGCGTCAGCATCGGCAACGACTTGCGATGATCCAGCCGCGTATCGACCTGAATGATGAGTTCGTTCAATTCATTAAAAAAAAGCTCGTCGCGCTCTATCGGAATCGTAAAAGGGGCGCTGCCGGCCATGTGCGTGCCGACTATCTTCTTGTTCAGATAGACCGTGCACTGGCCGTCTATCCCCTGGAACGCCATTTCATAGTGCTGCGCCAGCATCGAACTGTCCAGCGCGAACTGTTTCCGTACAATGAAGAATTCACGGAGCCGGAACGGCACCGGGAGTCGAATGTTTATCCAGCCATCCCCCTCATCGTTTTTATACTGCCAGATGCCGTCCAGCATCAGCCGGGTACGCCGGCTTGACGAATCAGCCAGGGTAAAATCGGATAGCGTAAAGGTCAGTTCGGTGGCGGATGGTGCCGAAATCGACAAAAGCATGCCGATAATGGCAGCCTTGAAAGGATTGAGCAAATGATTTTTCATGATACGATGGTCACTCACGGTAGTATGGTGTCCAGGAGTCTCTCGATTCAAGAATTAACAGGGTGAACGCTTCGTCCGGCGGCCGGTGACACGGAATCGGCGGAAACCAGATTGGGGAGCGATCAGGATCAACCCGAATAATTCACCGCCGGGGATGCCGGAAGGCGCAGCGTGACTGATAAAAGAATAACAGCATGCGTCGATAAACAGGATATGACGAAAAAACAGGACGAGTATCGTTCTCAAATACCGGCAGAATCGATCCGGCGGCTGCCATGCCCTCAGCGGCGCATGAACAGCATAGGCTATGATTATAAAAATCAATAATTAACATTTAATCCGGCCAGACCGGCCAGGATCAGCATGGATGACAAAATATTCATTTTTAGCCACAAATCAAAACAAAATGTGCGCCCCGTTTCACATTGATCCGGTTCATGCCGGCGGGATCACCGCAGCGTCCTTATGTTCGAACCCTATTAAAAACTAGTGCATTTTAGCGGCATGCCTGCGCAGCAAAACATCCAGATACCTGGATTTCATCTGCTCACTGGCCAGCAACTGTTGCAGTGGCGGCAGCTTTAAAATGACGCCCAATATGGCGGCCATGGCGCGGTGACTGGTGAACGCCTGCTGCGCAAAGACGAGATGCTGCAGATTGCCCCGTTCGATGGCCATCATCACGACGCGGTGGGCGGAAGTCACCGGCGTCACCACCCGCTTCGCCCGCGGCACCAACGTCAGCGCCTGGCGCGTACACACCCGGACACAGATGCCGCAGCCCAGACAGATTTCACTGTGCAGCTTGGCCTTCACGCGCCTGATCTGATGCGGATCATTGGCCGAAACCAGGGTCATGGCTTCCACAGGACACACCTGGGCGCATTTGCCGCAACCAATACACAACTCGTCATTCACCACCGGCAAGTAGTTGGTCGTGTGGACGGGATAGAGAAACGCGAAGCGGCGCGCGGCGATCATCGCCTCGCAACAACAGCCGCAGCAATTGCAGATAAAGTTAACGTTTTGTTGGACATTCTCGCCGAATTGCACGAGATTGTTTTCATGGGCTTGTTGCAGAAGCTCCAGCCCCTCGGCCACCGAGACTGCGCGGGCGAAGCCATGCCGGATCAAAGCGTCCGCGCTGCTGTTGAACGTCATACAGATGTCCATCGGGGCAGCGCAGGCCCGCTCCAGGTGCTGCATCTTGTGGCGGCAATAGCAGACGCCGATGCCGCGATGACTGGCGGTTTTGATGACCTCACTGGCGCGCTCATAATCCAGGATATGCAGCGCCTGCTCCTCCTGCAAGGCGGGCTCATGCACAAACGTCCGTCCCAGTTGCGTCTCGCCGTCGGTGAACAATGCCTTGATGAATGCTTCCTCAACGTTGAGATATTGATAAAAAAGGCGCGACAAGGCTGCCTGATCGATATCGCTGCGATAGCGCATCAGGGAAAACTCGAAAAATCCGGCCATGGGCGGAGGCATGGTGTAATGGGTGACGCCCTCATGCTCGCTGTCCAGCAGCAGGGCGCGGTCGGCGAGTTCATCCAGCCATTTGCGGGCTTGCAGTTCATCGACTTTCCAGGCACGCGCTGCCTGCTGCACCGTGAAGGGAACCAGCGGCAGCAGCGCCATGCGTCCGGCTTCACGTTCGTTCATGAGGATGCTCAGGATCTGGAAAAGAGCGGTGGCGGGCGGCGCTCCCTGGGGAAACTTGTTGAGACGTTCCACAAAACGGGCATATCCCGATTGCATCGTATGGTGCGCCATGATGGACTTCCTCCCTTGGTGTGGAATGTTATTCCGGCTGGATGCCCTGTGCGCTGATGCCGTGCACGAAAAAATGCGGATCATTGAGAAAGCTGTAAAAGATGACCATGAAGGCGATGGAAGCCTCCACCATGAGGTCCTTGTCGATGTACAGCTCTGCAAGTTTTTTGTTTCTGGAGGGTTTGTTGGGATCGTTGAAACGGGATACCAGCAGGCCATCCAAACGCTGCTCCACCGTGGGCGGCGTCACCGCATCGATGCCGCCCTGCTGCACATAGAGCATGGTTTCGATCATGAGTTCGCGCAGCCGCGGGATATCGGTCTGGTGGTAGGCAAAAATATGCAGGGCGATGCGTTGCGCCTCCTTGATACTCGCATGGATGAGATGGTCGAACAATTTGCGGACAATGGCGTCATGGCCGGCCGCCTCTTTTTGCCGGATCAGGGATATCAGCGTGATGTTTTTAAACAGCTGATAGAGCCGCTGTGCGCCATTCATGGAGTGGCTGTCGGGGTGCGGCATCTCGGTGTGAAAACCTTTGTATTTGGGCAAAAACAACATCTGAAACATTTGCTCAAAAAAATCGACCTCTGCGAACGCTTCCTCGATGTCCATGTGCATATCGAGTGTGTTGTCGAGACGATCCGCCAGTTTGACGCGGATGGTCTCCGGTGTGCGCTCCGATTCCACCAACATGCGGCCGATGTATTGATAATAGGTCTCCGGCGGCCGCTTGGTGAGCCAGTAGAGCCGTTCCCGCAAAAACCAGCGATCCTCATCGGTCATGCGGTTGAATATCTCCTTCAAGCGGTCATCGACGGGTTCGGTGATACTGGAAGCATCTCTGGCGGGTTTAAAGTCTTCAAAACGGTCATGCAGCAGGACGGCCATGAGATCGAGAAACTGCGGTTCCGGCATGGCGCGCGCCAGCAAGGCGGTCGCCCGCAGCGGATGGATGCACGCCTGTGCCCCGAGATGGCGCCGGCGATTATGATAGATGTCGACCAGATAAGCGACGGTCTCCTCGAGAATGGAGTGCTTCTCCCCGGGAAGTTTCATGCGTTCGAGAATAATACCCAACAGACTCTTGCTGTCCACCGTCAGAGCCACCAGCTGATAATTGATGTCGGCCGAAAGCCGGAAAAAAGGTTTGAGATCGTGTAATTCCATATGGGTCTCGTGTTAGATGGTTGACCCCTCTACCGCCGGGGAGGCCTGGCGCTGCGGCGTAAATCCTGCCAGCGTTTCATGTCCGCACCCGATTGCTCCAGCAGGAGCAGGCACTCCCAAAGTGCCTCCGGGTTGCTCATTTGCCGAAGAAACAGGGCCCAGGCGGAGAGCATCTCCTGCAGGTGCGTTTCATCCTCCCCCTTGAGGATCTCCAGCGCCAGCACTTCCTGGACGATCCGTTCGCTCTCCGGCCAATTCTTCTCCAGCCAATAGCCGCGCATGCTGTGAAAAAAAGCCGCAAGGGTATTTTGCCCGAGTTCCGGGATTTTGGGATAGCGATAAAAACCATCCGCGTACACGGTAAACGCCTGGCGAAAGCTTCCCCCCTCATACAGGGTTTTGCCCCAGCGGTAGTAGAGATCGATTTCAAAGGGGACATTGGACTTGGAATCTCGATTGAATTTTTGCGCCAGAAGCACGTAACGGTATGCCCGTCCAAAATCCTCCTGCTTCATCGCGAAATAAGCCTGGTTATAGGCGAGCAGTCCGAGCAGCTCGGTGTTGTTGATGCGGCGGCCGTTGTCATTCTCATGGGCATAGAGGCGATCCAGCCCGATTTGCGCGGCGCGGTGCTGCGGATAATAGGTCAGGAGATACTGCGAATAGGCGCGCAGATTGGCCATGATGTTGAACCCCATCGGCGAGGTGTTTTCGATGCGGATATCGCGGGCATAATGGGGCAGGATGGTATAGACGTGGGTCGGCGTTTCAAAAGCCTCGACGTTCCAGCCCAAATCCGCGCACACCAGATTGAAGAGGATGGTGCCGGCGACGCAGTTGTAGCGTTTCTCGCGGACGACATGCAGCAGGGTGGTCGCCTCCTCTTTGTAATGCAAAAGATGTTCATAGTGCAGGTGACTAAAGAGGGTCGAGGCGGAGCCAATCCGGTCGGCGGCATCGAGGCGGAAGCCGCGCACTTTTTCCAGGATGCCTTCATACCACTTCATATAGAAAACAAGGCTGTCGCGCTGAGCCACCCCCGATAAAATAAAAGCCGCTTCGATCAGCGGATGGGAGTCGAGACGGCCATCCCCGATATCGGCTTCGAGATGGTGTAACAGGGAATCATCGGACGTGTGTTGCGGAGGCGTATTGGAGAACGGGTGTCCGCAGAGACAAAGCATGATCAGCGCGGCGAGGCAGGAACGCTTGCAGGCCATGCGCTGTTCCCCCGGGGCATAAACAGATCGCGCAGACGGCGGCGCGGGGATGGCAGCCAACCCGTTGGATGAAGGGCGGAATTGTGGCATGCTGCGGTGCACGATACCTCGGGATGAGAGTGAGGATAAAGACCGTTTTAAGCGCCTGTTTAAACATAAAACACCAGGGGCAAATTTGCAAGGTAAAAAAAAGCCGGAATCGCCTTTTTGAAGCGTTTGCGGCTGTGCACAGACGATCAATCCTGACCGTTTTTTTCATCGCCCGGGAACGGAAAACCGCGGAAAAACGAATCTCACCCGGCCGAGGGCCAAACCCGCAGAGGGGCCGCGCCAGGACGGAATTTCCGGCCGATCGGGGATGCCGTTAAAACCAATACCCGAATTGTTGCCCTTCTGTCAAAGCGGAAATCTCCAACAGCCGGTTCAGCCACCCGCCATCACAGGATGGGCCTCACGATAAAAATGAACGGATCCCAGACCATATGAGAGATCAGCACCGGCAGGAGCTGACCGCGCCAGGCATAGAGTCCGCCCCAAAAAAGGCCGCATACCAAGGCGGCAAGGATCAGCACCGGATTCCCCGTGGAGAGATGCACCGCGGTGTAGATGAGCGTCGTGACGGCATAGGCCGCCCCTTTCGCCCAGCGCTCGCTGAAATATTTTTGCACCAGACCGCGCCAGTAAAATTCCTCGCCAAAGCCGATGGGGAAAAAGAGCAGCAGCGCCACCCCCTGCGGTGCCAGTTCACTGCGATTGCCATAGATGGCGCCGAGGTTCTGCTCCCGGCCGGCAAAGAACCCGGGAAACCACTGCTCCAACACCATCAGCGCCTCATTTCCCACCCAAAAAATCAGATACAACACCACCGCGGAGCCAAGGCCGATGCCGAGGTTGGCGAGGGTCCATTCCTCGCGCCGCAGCAGAGGCGTTCCCGCCCACAGGGCGATCAGAATCAGCAGACCGGTGCTGAAGCTCATCATCAGCCAAAAATTGAACGGACGCTCGATGAACATCACATACCAGAGCACAAAGGCGAGCACGATGCTGATCCAGAGCAGCGCTTTTTTCATATCGTCCTCATCGCAACCAAAAATAGTGCAGCAGCAACGCGGCGATGAGCAGCAGACTGAAAAGGGTATGGAATTGGGCGGTGGCCGCATCGATCAGGGCGAATTTCTCCGGTGCCATCCTGTTCTTGTCCCGCACCATGCGGATGAGCCGCAACGCCACCGGCAAAGAGAGAAAGGTCAGCAGCGCGAGCCATGGCAGTCCCGCCCAAAGGATCAGGACGGGGATCAAGAGATAAGCGCCTGTCAGCAGGGCATAATACATCTGCCGGGCACGGCGCTCGCCGATCAGGATCGGTACGGTTTTGATGTGCACGGCGGCATCGAAGGGGATGTCGCGCAGATTGTTGCTGTGCAGGATGGCATCCACCAGCAGCGCGACCGGCAGGGCATAGAGCACCGGACGCCATGAAAACTCGCCCGTCTGCACCAGATAAGAGCCCAGCATCATGAGTGGCCCGAAGGCGAGAAAGACGCCGGCATCACCCAGGGCGATATACTTGAAGCGCAGCGGCGCCATGGTATAAAAAGCACCAAGGACAAATCCGGCGGCGATCAATCCGATCATCAGAGCGGGATTGGGGGTCTGCAGCAGCAGATAGAGGCCGATGAACCCCGAGAGCGCAAATAGCACCACAGACCACCACCACACTTCCCGCGGCGTCATCAATTTATCCACCAGCACCCGGCTGCCACCGTAGGTGCCCTCCCGGTCCACCTGCTTCCTGAAATCGAAATAATCGGAAAAAACGTTGGTGCCGCTGTGGAAAATCCAGCAGCCGAGCAGGGTGAGGATAAAATGGAACCACTTGACGGGGAGCTCCGGATAATCGAGCAACGCAATGATCGTCCCGAGGATGGGCGGGATCACGCTGACTGTAAAAGACCAAGGCCGCATCGCGCGCCAGTAGGTGGAAACCATCGCCATGTTCAACACTCCTTACATTATTCAGCGAATCCGCTACACTTCAGCGGCGGCAACCGCTCAGCAGATGAACCAGACCGAAGAAAAACCGTTTGGCATAGACGTCCGTGAACCCCGCATCTTGCAACATCTGCGCAAAATCGGGCACGGACTTGAAGGCGAAAATCGATTCATAGAGATAGCGATACGGAGCGATTTTGCCCGTCAACAGAAAGCCGAGAAACGGAAAAACCAGCACATTATAGGACTTTAACAAAAAAGCGCTGAACTTGTTTCCGGGTTTGTAGAAATCCAGGACATAGAGACGTCCGCCCGGTTGCAGCAATCGCTGGCATTCCCCGAGATCGTCGGCGAGATGGGTAAAATTGCGCATGCCAAAGGCGCAGGTGATGGCCGCAAAGGTCGCGTCGCGAAACGGCAAATGGGCGACGGAACGCACCAGGCAGATGCGTTCGCGCCAGGAGACCAGCTTGACGCGGCCGCGGCTGAGCATGCTCATGGAGGGATCGCAACCGACAACGTGGCTTTGGGGATTCACCTGTGCCACCGAGCGCGCCATGTCTCCGGTGCCGCAGGCGAGATCGAGGATGCACAACGGATGGGAGCGTGCGGCGAGCTCCTGTTTCAGGCGTACAGAGGTGCGCCGGCGCCAATAAAAATCGAGACCAAGGCTGGCGGCGTGGTTGAAGGCATCGTATCCTCTGACGAACTGCCCTTCGAACTTGAAACGGGTGTAGGATTTGCCGCGCGGCGCCGCGTGGGCGGTTTTCAATTTTCCGTCAACGATGACTCGTGCCCTTTCCAGACAGCATCGGCGTATTTCACGACCCCATTGACATAGGAATCGAGCGGATTATAGGCATGAATGGCGCGGCGGCGCGAGCGCTCGCTGTCGCGATAGCCGTTCTTGTGCAAATAGTTGGCAACCGAAAAGATGGCATCCGGCCAGGTGCAGAGATCGATCCTGCCATCCCCATCGCCGTCGGCGGCAAATTGCATAGAGCTGGGCATGAACTGGACGTAACCGATGGCGCCGCCCCAGGAGCCCTTGACCGCGACCGCATCGTAGCCCTTCTCCTTGCCGAGCCGGATCAGGGCGGCGAGATTGCGCACGGCGCTCTTGCGCAAGCGCTGCAACCGCGCCCGTTCCGGGGCCGTCATGACGCGCGCGCTGGAGTCCATTTCACCCTCCGCGATGAGATGGGTGACCGCGACGTCGCGGGCCGCTTCCAGATAGAGCAGCTGGCCGAGCAAGATGTTGAAAATGAGATGATCGCCGGTGAACTCACCCAGGCCCGATTCCCACATCAGGATGGCGACAACATCCTGTTTCCTGACGCGATAGCGCTGCTGCGCTTTGGCCAGGGTGGAGTCATGCGTCTGCATGAACGCGACACCCTGCGCGATGCGTTTGGGTTTGAGAAAAATCTTGCTGAAATCCTCGTGTTCCCTGTTCTGGATATTCACGCTCAGGGGCGTGGCGTACTTGATCACCCTGTCGTGATAGACGACGGTGGCGGCGCGTTGCACCAGGTCGCGCAGTTCCTGCTCCGATACCGGGGCCCCGGCAGCCGTCTGCGCATTCAGGGCATCGACCAGTTCCTGGATATAGACATTGGCGGGCTTGCCATCGGGGAAAACCGTTTCCGGAGAAATCTGCCAGGACGCGGCCTCGGGATCGTTCCCCGCGGACTGCAGCAGCTCACAGCGAACAGTGGCCAGCAATAAAAGAACGCCCGGCAAACAACCTGATAAACGCAAAAAATTTTTACAACCCTGCTTCACCCATCCTCCCGTACAGCTATCTGATCAGCGGATTTTTGCCGCGGCGCGCATCCGGCAAAATCCACTCCACTTGCTCCTTGACGCGCATGAAACACATGCCCTGATAACGCGGCTTTTTCTGCAGTCCGGCGATATACGCCTCGAATTTTTCATCCACCACCTTTCCGGCGCTCATGCTGGCGTGACGGAAGTAGAGTCCATCCTTTTTTTCCACGATCAACAGCATATGCGCGGAATAGATTTCGGGGAGATCCTGGATGAGCGAGACGATGTCGCCGCTGCGCAGCGAGGCCTTGTGCGCCCCGAGTTTATCCAGCGCAATGTAGGAGAGCGTCACGGTGCGGTCGGGCAGCACCGCGGGCAAATCGTCAATCCCCTTGCCGTGGAAAAATTTGCCGTGACGGATGGTGCGCGTCGCAGGCACGAGGTCGGCGCCGCCCACCTGCGCCGTGATATCGTCGAGACACCAGCGATTGGCCGGCAGCCAGTCCACCATGGTGTAGTGGTTGCGCGTCGCCATGCTGATGTATCCGTCGCGATAGCGGATGTGCTGCAGGACGTTGAACATCTCTTCGTAATCGCTGGAGAGGGTCATGGCCAGGACGATCTCGCAATAGGTCATGCAGTTGATCTGCCTGAGATTGAGCAGGGGTTCGGTCTCGTACAAGCCGTTCTCGCCTTCGCCTTCGCAGACCAGCAGGTAGGGTGCACCGAGAAAGCGTTGCGAAAAATAGGTCATCTTTTCGGCGGCGCTCAGGGGACTTTGGGCCACCCGCCGCAGATCCTGATCGATCTCCTGCAGGGGCATGAGATGATAGCGTTTTTCTCCTTGCGCCGGCGGCTTGCTCCCCGCCAACAACAACATGGAAAAAACAAACAGAGTGATGGCGTGCATCATGGAATGATCCTTTTTGAATGCGCAATATGTCAGATCATATTATTAAAATATCTCCTCTTTTGCAAGGAGATTATCACGGCGCTCATAATACCTCACTGATGGGAGGGCGGACATTCTTGTCCGCCCTTTATGACAGCTTTCCCCCCACCCACCAGTGAGGTATTACCGGCGCTCATCGCGGCGCGTCAGAAAATCCGATAGCTGTATCAGATTTCTGAATATCGGGCGCGGCGATTTCAGGCCGCCATGCCAGGCATGCGCCGGGGAAACGCTTGAATTATTGTTTTTATGAGCTTTACGATTTTTTGTCTTGATCTCCGATTTCAATAAAACTGGCATGTGAATTGCTTGNNCCGTTGCAGGGCGAGCAGGCTTCTCGCCCTGCCATTTTTGCCAATTTTACCCAAAAAATAGACCAGATACCATGGTGCCTGTGAAAAAATTCGCTTCGTACTTGCTTCTTTTTCTGGGACTCGCCCTGCTGGCCGCCTGCCAGTCGGTGGATATGCTCACCAATGTGAATGAAGGCAGCAGCGCGACCTCATTTTCCGCCACCGCCGATTCCTTGTGGCTTGCCGCACACATCGCCCGTCCCGGCGCCGACAGCCTCGAAACCCTGACGGCCTTCAGCGCCGGGTTTGTCAAGGTCACCAACCACGGCGCCTATCTGGAGAAATGGACGACCTGGACTTCGCAGCGCATCGACGCGCTCAGGGAGCGAATAGCCACGGCGGCGGACTGGACCAACCCCGCCCTCGGTGGCGCAACGCTTACGCCCCAGGGTGTCTATGATATTCATGTTACCGAGCGCAAACGCGATGACGTGGGCGTCTACCTGGGCCCATCCCGGCATCTTGTGAATATGATCGATTCAACCATCGCCGCCGTCATAGAGGATGGCCTCGTCCTCACCCTCGAAATCGTGCCGGAGACACGAAACGCCCTAAAAGGTCATCGCATCACGCTCATCCTCAAAAATAACGGCGCAGAAAACCTGTTTCTGCAATTTCCGCCCAACCAGGGCGTCGAATTTCTCGTCTATGAGCGCGGCGCCGTATCGGGGAGCGCCCCGGCGCGACGCTTTCTGCTCCTGCCGCCCATCGCCAACGCGCTGAACAGCGGCCTGCTGCGAAACGGGCAGCCCATCTCTTTCGCTGTTTTTTGGGACGGCAAAAATGAACAGGGTGTTCCACTCCAGGACGCGGCAACGATCGCCGGCCGGCTTTTGTCACGCCCGGGCGGTGCACCGCAACTGCAAACCATCCTTCTGGAAAAATAGCCTGATGCAGAACTTTTTTTCACACCAGCCCGCGAAGTATATGCCCATCAGAACGTTTGATATCAATCGTATTGGGACAATGGATACCCCTGGCATAACAGTCGGTATCAGCAATCCGGATTTGATCGATCGGAGAAAAATATTATGAAAACCACACTATGCACCCTCTGCCTCACTGTTGTGCTGCTGCTGTCGGGGTGTTCCCGGGACCTCTCCCCGGTCTCCCCGCCGGAGACTCCGGGCAACGGCCCGGCGCGCGAATTGACCGCCCTGGAAAAATCCCTGGTGCAGAGCAGCAACGATTTCGGCCTGCGGCTCTTCCGGGAAATCGCACATACGGCGCCGCAGGGAAACCTCTTCATCTCGCCGTTGAGTGTCTCCCTGGCGCTGGCCATGACCTATAACGGCGCGGCCAATGCGACGGAAGCCGAAATGCGTACCACACTGGGTTTCCCCGACGTCAATCGCGAGGCGCTGAACAGCTCGTTATCCGCCCTGAGCAGCCTGCTGGTGGGCCTCGACGACCGTGTCGCGCTGCAAATTGCCAACTCGATCTGGTACCGGCAAGGTTTGGTGGTGGAGAGCGATTTTGTGCAACGGAATCAATACTATTATAACGCGCAAGTGCGCGCACTGGATTTTAGCGCACCCTCAGCCCCCAAGACCATCAACGACTGGGTCTCCGCGCAAACCCATGGCCGCATTCCGGAAATCATCAAAACCATCGAGCCCCATCTGGTGATGTTCCTCGTCAACGCCATCTATTTCAAAGGAACCTGGACCTACGAGTTTCTGCCCAAAGACACCCGGGCGGAATCCTTTTACACCACGCCCGCAACCCCGGTCACCTGCAACATGATGGCACAGAGCGCCGATCTGGCCTATTACGAGAATGATCTGCTGCAGATGGTGGATTTGCCCTATGGCGACGGACAATTCGCCATGGCCATCATCCTGCCCAAAACGACGCTGGCCGGGGTCATCGCCGCCTTCACGGCCCAGAACTGGCAAGCGTGGTGCGCCGGCTTGTCCAAACAGGGTGTCACCCTGCAGATGCCCAAATTCAAACTCTCCTGCGAGGTGACCCTCAACGACATGCTGCAGCAGTTGGGTATGCACCAGGCGTTCGATCCCTTTCAGGCCGATTTCAGCGGCATCTGCGGGAACGTCCCGCTCTACATCGACTGGGTCAAACATCTTTCATTTGTTCAAGTGGATGAAGAGGGCACCGAAGCGGCGGCGGTGACCGTCGTCGGCGTCGGCGCCACTTCCGCCGGAGGGCCCACCTACCGCCTGGTGCGCGTGGACCGGCCCTTTCTGTTCGTCATCCACGACCACCACAGCCAAACCGCCCTGTTTATCGGGCAGATTGTTGCACCGCAGTGGCAATGAATTTGAGTTGTTGCGCCTGCGGGCGTTCCCGGCGCTGAATCATTCAAGTTGGAAGTATCGTATTCTTCACATGGGAAACAAGGTTGTACGAAGTGTTGTGGCACCGGTTTTCACAGCCGGGGTTGAATATACCGAATCATTCAGATTGAAAACAAGGAGCGAATCTATGCGCACGCCAACACCCCTGATCAGGATCACACTTGTTCTCTTGCTGTTAGCGATACCCGCGGTGACCCTCCTCTCCGCGGAACAGCCGCGCCCCCTCTCTTTCCGCAGCCAGGCGATGCGGTTCCTGCTGCACTCCGGCCAGCGCAGCGATGCCGCCGCAGCCGCGCAGCGCCTGGCCATGGGGGACACGGGCAGCATCAGCGGCAGCGTCGCCGGCCTGGACTCCAGCGCCATCGGGCGCGCCTATGTCCGCGCCATACCCGTCGATCCTGTCTATCCCAAAGGAGAGTATTTCGAAGGATATGCCGAAGTGGACAGCCACTTCACCTACCGCATCGACGCTCTGCCCGCCGGCGACTATTATGTCATGGCCGATGCGGAGGGCTATGAATTTCAGTATTACCGGCTGACCAACCAGTTCGGTGCGGCGACCGCGGTGGCGGTTATGGCGGACTCGGTCATTTCCGGCATCGATTTCTCCCTGGTGCCGTTGGTGCCCGGAACCGGAGAGATCAGCGGCCATGTGCGCGACGAAAAAAACTTTTCGCCCGTCACAGGCGCTGTCGTTTATGTACAAACCCTGACAGAACCCTGGTACTATGGTAAAAGCATGACCGATGAGAACGGCTTCTATCAGATCGGCGAACTCAAGAGCGGCGAATATCTGGCGGAAGTGATTGCCGAAGGGTATGTCTCCGAAATCTACGATGATGCCCTGGACTATGAGCAGGCCACCCTGATTCCGGTGACCGAACCCCAGAGCGTGAGCGGCATCGATTTCAGGATTGGCCGCGGCGGCAGCATCAGCGGCTATGTGTTCGACCAAAACAGCCATCCCCTTGCGGGCGTCTTCGTGCAGGCCGAATATCTCCGGTCCGATTCGGGCGGCTGGCAGGATCCCTATAAATCGGGCTTCATGACCGATTATGACGGCTATTATGAATTGACCGGCTTGCGAAACGGCGCCTGCCTGATCCGGGCCGAGTACTGGACCTCCTGGGGCAACCGCGTGGTATGGTATCCGGACGCCGATACGCCCGCCGGTGCCGATACGCTCATCGTGGAAAACAGCGCGACCTACACGCACATGGATTTTGTCCTGCGTGTGCCCTCACCCGTCGGCACCATCCACGGAATCGTGCGCGATGCAGAGGGCAGTCCCGTCATCAATGCCAATATCTACCTGCACCTGGCCCCGGAGAACAACGACGGCAGCCAGTGGGTCTGGTTCTCCGCCGTGACCGATCCGCAGGGAACCTATCGCATCGAAAAAATCCCCGAAGGCGTCTATCTGGCGTACTGCTACGCGCAGAACGGCTGGCAATACGTACACCGCTATTGGGCCGATGCTGAAAGCCCGGACGGTGCCCGTCGCATCCCTGTCGACGAGTCGACCCCCCTGTGGCAGTGCGATTTTCAGCTGCCCCTGAAACAGGGTACCGCATCGATCGCCGGATTCGTCCGCGACCAATACGGCACAGCGCTGAAAAATGCCTATATTCAAATCACTTCCGCAGAAAAAGGCGGCGTCTCCGGCCAGCCGGAACGCATTTATGCTTACGCATCGACCGACAGCAGCGGATTCTATGTGGTCAGAAACCTGCCGGCCGGGGAGTACATCGCCTATGCGTCCTGCTGGGAAATGATGAACTTTGGTCAGCAGTGGTTCGATCACGCCGGCAGCGAATCTTCCGCCGCGCGAATCGTCCTGCAGGATCGCCAGGAACGCAGCGATGTCCATTTTGACCTCGCCGTCCGGCCGATCTATGGCGCCATCGTCGGCGTCGTCCGCGACGCCGCCACCGGAGTGCCGATCGAGCGCGCCTATGTCGAGATTCGCTATCAGCACACGGAGACAGATATTTCCTTCCGGCGCTACGCCTATTGGCCCTATTACACCCTCACCGATGCCGCCGGGCAGTATGCGATCGACTGGCTGCCGGAGGGCGCCTATGCGGTTTCTGTTTATGCCAACGGAAGCTTTACCGCTTATCCCGATGCCGTGGTGCCGGAACTGGGCAAGCCGGTAACCGTCATAGGCGGCGAAAAGACGGTTGCTGATTTCAATCTGAAACGGCGTCAGGATGGCGGCAACGCCATCTCGGGACGCGTCACGGGCAACTACCGGATCACCCCTCTGGAGGAGGATGGCGCCGGAAAACGCAACGCCGGTCAAACCATGCTCGCCTCCACCTACATTCCGGATATCGCCGTGGTGATGGCCAAACCGGCGGTGACGATCATGCTCTATCCCCAATCCGAGATGTTTTATACGGCGGTCACCGATGCGGAGGGCTTTTACAGCCTCAAAGGCCTGCCCGCCGGCGAATACTATGTGATGAGCTTTGCCCCCGGCCACATGAAACAATATTACAAGGAACAATATGATCCCGCACAGGCCGAACTGGTGCGCGTCAGTGGGGACGGAGAGGCGACCAACATCGATTTTGTGCTCAGCCAGGTCTGGTACCGACTCAAGGAGGGCGACAACCGCAGCGTCACCGATCTCGCGGCCAACGTCACCGGCACCGTGCGCGATGCGCAAGGCAATGCGCTTTCCGGCACCAGCCTCTACCTCATCAACAGCGACGGCCAGGCGGTCTCCTATGCCATCAGCGACCAGAACGGGCACTATGAGATCATCGGCGTGCCACCCGGAGCTTATTATCTGCAATCGGGAAAAATCGGCTACGAATCGAACTTTAACGGAAACGCCCCCGGCATGGAACAGACCGCTCCCATCACCCTGGGAAACGGCACCGTTACCCTCGATATCACCCTGCACGTGTCGGGAGGCACCGGCATCGAGCAGCCGGCCGTGCCGGAGACCCTGGTTCTCCATGGCAACTATCCCAACCCGTTCAATCCGGAGACGCAGATTCGCTTCTCACTGCCCGGCGTCATGAGCGTTCGTATCACCATTTATGACCGCCTGGGCCGGGAAATCAAACGCCTCCACGACGGAACTCTGCCTGCGGGGCCTAACGGCCTGATCTGGGATGGCCGGGATGACCGGGGCCAGGCCGTCAGCAGCGGCCTCTATTTTTACCGCCTTGCGACGAACGGATCCATTAAAACCGGCAAGTTGGTCTTGCTACGATAAGGAAAATCTATCCAGACGACGCTGATTCGCAAAGGGCCGGCGGTTATTGACAGACCGCCGGCTCGCTTGAAGGAGACATCCATGCCTGAACATCTTGAATTTGATTTGGCCTATCTGGCTCTGCTCACCCAAAACGGCCTCAAGCCGTTGAGCCGGTGGGAGGGGCGCCTCAACCCGGCAACGCTGCAAGCCCTGTCCCGGATGGGATTGGCCACCCTGCGGGTTCCCCGCCTCCTGCAAAACGGTACCTGGGTCGAGGAATACATCTTCAGCCGCCGGGGCGCCCCCATCGATGCCTATGCCCGCCACTTCTATGGAGCGCCCCTGAGCCAATCGCCACGCCATCAGCGTCTCGAGGGCCGGCTGTTCGGCTATCCGCATTGCTGCGTGGAACACTATATCCGCAAACCCTATGACCAAAATGGTTTGTCGTGTGCCGATCAGGCCGTGCTCTTTCACTGGGCATGCCCACAGTGTCAGGCCACCGCGGAACTTCTCCCCCATTACCACCGTATTCATACACGGCTTGTCGGGCAATACCGCGGGCAGCCCGTCGCCTCCACGCATGCGCCCTGGCGGCAGTCCGTAGCGGTTGCCGCCTCCCTGTCGCTGCTGGCCCTGGGCACGCTGCGCTGCGACCTCAACGGGATCACGATTCCTGATCCAATTCAGCACAATCCCCATCTCTTCGCCTTGTCCGCGGAGGTGGATGGCGATGGAGATTTTCTCGAAGATCGCTATGAATCCCTCCTCGGACTCAAAGCCGGCGACAAAGACAGCGATCGCGACGGAATCCTCGACGGTCCGGATCTGGCGCTCTCGCTCCTGTCGGCCTGGCTCGCCCTGCCCGCCGCGCCGAGAGAAGACGGCGCCTATGTGGAAAACCATATGATGCGCGGTCTGGAGCAATGCAACGTGTGTCAGCATAACGTCAACATGGGGTACGCGCGGCTGGTGAATCCCCTGGAAAACCTCGAGATGGAACTGCCCTATCTCTTCCTGCATCACTTTCTCGAACACGGCAGTTTCAGCTACGACGGCACCCTCCACAGCGAAGGACGCGTGAATGCGGCGCTGCTGCGCATCGTTCTGCAGGGCGATGGAACCTCGCATCTATTGGGCTCACCTCCTGATCCAGCCGTACAGCACCGCGCCCGCACGCTGGCCCGGACGCTGGAAAGCCTGCCGCGCGAGGCGCAAAACGACCGCGCCTATGTGATCGAACATCAGGCCAAGGGCCTGGAGATGTGCCACTGCTGCGGTCAATCCATCAATATGGGTTATCTCGAATTGCACCACCCCGCGAAAAAGCTGCATCTCGATATTCCAATCATCGGCGCGCACTATCTTCACTGCGGCGGATTTTCCTATCAGGGCGACCTCCACAAAGGGGTCATCGACGAAGCCGCCCTGAGCGCCCTGCTCGAATAATTTTCCTCACCAGGCAGGGAAGCCTGCTTTTCGCCCCCCCCCGGCGCTTCCCTGCCTGCCCCCTTTTTAGGAACCATGCCTTTTCGCGCGCAACGTCCATTTCATTTCTGTTGCGGAATTCCGAAAATTATGCTAATATATTCAAGATAATCCGGAGTAGAGAGCAACCACAAAGTCACCAGAAACTCGAGGACAAAACTCTCTTTATCGATTAAATATCAGGGTTTTTCCTTTGTGGCCTTTGCGGTTAAAAAATGATTCAGGCTGATTGCTGCTTTTATGAATAACCCGGGGCTGCTTTTATGAATAACCCGGGAAAGCCGTGTTTCCTGATCCGCTGCGAAGCCGGCGTGTACAAATTTCCGCCGCTGCCCGAAGCGGTCATCGGCATTTCCAACGACGGCGGTTTGATCCCGCATACGCGCAAGATTTTGGGAACCGACCGCTAACTTTCCGGGGAACTTTATGAAAAAGCAAGAGTCCTATCAATGGGCGGCCAAACGCATCCGCGCCCAGGTGCTGCGCCGTGTGGATTTGATCGCGACGCTGGCCAACACCAGCGCCATCCTCAAGGAGTATTTCCCCGACTTTTTCTGGGTGGGATTTTATTTTGTGCGGCCGGATCATCTGCTCCTCGGGCCTTTTCAGGGGCCGCCGGCGTGCGTGAAATTGCGGCTGGACCGCGGCGTCTGCGCCAGCGCGGCCGCGCGCCGCGAAACCCTTCTCGTCCCGGATGTGCACGCCTTCCCCGGCCACGTTGCCTGCGATGAACGCGCGCAGTCGGAGATTGTCGTGCCACTCCATGACCGGACGGGCGCGTTGCGCGCCGTCCTCGATGTCGACAGCGCCGCGCTGAACGATTTCGATGAAACGGACACGGCCGGGCTGGAAAAGATCGCGCAGCTGCTGCAGGATGTCTGGCCGGAGCAGTGAACCCGCCCTTCCGGCACAATAAATGGCTTGCGGGCAGTGTCGCACGGGGGGGATGTCTGGCCGCCGCAGGGAAGCAACGATCCCGCCCATCGGTAATACCTCACTCAAGAGGGGGGGGGAGCTGTTATAAAAGGCGGACAAGAATGTCCGCCCTCCCATTAGCGAGGTATTACGCCCATCGGGGGATTAATACTTGATTTTTAGCGGATGTTTTTCTATTATAAGGTATCACCATCTTCATCATTCGACACTATAGAGGAGGCATTTCATGATCAGCAAACAGGTTCGTTGGATGGCAGTCGTCTGCGCGGTGCTCTTGATCACCCCGGCTGCTTTCGCACAACGGGGNNTCGGCATCCATGCAGGATACATCAAACCGAATGACATAAAAAGCGGCCTTGCGGTTGGTGGAACCTGGGGCACCCAGGTGGACGAAGCAGTGAGCATCGGTATCGGATTCGATGTCTTTCATAAATCCTATCAGGGAGAAACCCAGGTCGCCAAAGACACGCGTGACGATATCAAATCAGAGACCATCATCACGGAACTCGAATACTCGCGTACCGTCATACCCATCATGGGTGAAATTAATGTCAAAGTGCCCATGAGCCGCTACATGGGCTATATGCTGAGAGGTAATTTGGGCTACTGTTTCTTGTGGTCGAAAGAGAAAAATTACGAAGAGAAAACCAA
>DCUM01000108.1 GCA_002327255.1 bacterium UBA2214
ATAACAAGCGTGACATGACACTAGCATACAAGGCATGGTGCAAGATGGCGTTCTCGCTGCAAAGGCCGGCAAGGTGCGTCTGTTGCGTCCCGATGAACTATCTGCTGACTGGAACCCGGAGAAAGACCATCGGCTGACGGCCTGGGATATGGTGCATCAGCTCATCCGCGCTCTCGACTCAGGCGGTGAAGGCGCGGCGGCGGCACTTGTCGCTAAGCTGGGGACAAGGGCCGAAATTGCCCGCGAGCTGGCCTATCGGCTCTACATGCTCTGCGAACGTAAAAAACGCGCCACTGAGGCCCTATCTTATAATGGCCTTGTACAGAGTTGGCCGGAAATTATGAGGCTGGCAGCGGATCGCGGTCGGCTCGAAAAAAAACAAACCGAAATCTTTGAAAATGTTTAAGAAGGAATAGCATATGGCTATCACGAACTATGATCGTGTCGGCAAGGCGCTCGAACTTCTCAAGGATGGACTGATCCCCTTCATTGAACGCGAATTGAAGGCGCAACACGCACAGCTCTGGATCGAAGAGGCAAAGTCATCTGTCAGCGATTCTCAGGCAAGACTTTTCGATACAAAGGATAATCCCCAGTGGGATATTGCTGCCATTTTGACGGTCATCTGGAATCAGTGGAATGTCGTCTTTCGCAAGACCCTGGGCCATGCCGAACGCAGTATGGTCAGCGAACTGCGGGAAGTGCGGAATAAATGGGCGCATCAGAATTCTTTTTCCGGCGATGACACCGACCGGGCGCTTGATTCCGCTGAGCGATTGCTTACGGCTGTATCCGCCCAGCAGGCCGAAGACGTCCGAAAACTCAAGATGGAACTGCGGCGCACCATTTACGATGAGCAGGTCAGAAGCGAAAAACGAAAGAGCGCCGGCACAGCTATCGAAAGCGCCGTCTCTACAAGCCTGAAGCCCTGGCGGGAAGTGATTACACCCCACAAGGATGTGGCCAGCGGCCGCTACCAGCAGGCCGAATTCGCCGCGGACCTCTGGCAGGTCCATCTGGGCGAAGGAACGGATGAGTATCGCGATCCTGTGGAGTTCTTTCGTCGCACCTATCTGACGGACAGCCTCAAAGGGATGCTCAACAATTCAGTGCAGCGCCTGGCAGGACTTGGCGGCGATCCGGTGGTTCAACTTCAGACTAATTTTGGCGGCGGCAAAACGCATTCGATGATGGCGCTGTATCATCTATTCTCAGGCATCGCGCCCACAGACCTTTTGGGAATTGATGCCGTGATGCAGGCTGCCCAAGCGTCAAAGCTTCCTTCAGTCAAAAGAGTGGTGCTGGTTGGCAATAAGATATCCCCCGGCAACCCGGTCACCAAACCCGATGGAACGGTGGTAAAAACGTTATGGGGAGAGATTGCCTGGCAACTGGGCGGGAAAATAGCTTTTGCCCGTCTCGCCGCTGACGATGAAAAAGCTACCAGTCCCGGTGATGTGCTGCGTGAACTCTTCATCGAATATGGACCATGTCTCATTTTGATTGATGAATGGGTGGCCTACGCGCGACAGCTCCATGATCAGAGCGATCTGCCGGCTGGAAGTTTTGAAACTCAGTTTACCTTTGCTCAGGTTCTGACGGAGTCGGCCAGACTTTCTAAAAATTGTCTTCTGGTGATAAGCCTTCCTGCTTCGGATGCAGGCGGCTCTCCGCACACACAGGCGGATGACGTAGAGGTGGGTGGTCAACGCGGCCGGGAAGCGCTGGACAGACTCCGCAATGTTGTGGGCCGTATCGAATCGTCCTGGCGCCCGGCCAGCGCAGAGGAAGGTTTCGAGATTGTCCGACGGCGGCTTTTTCAATCGATGACGGACTCTGCCCAATTCAAAGATCGAGACGTGGTCGCGCGTGCATTTGCTGATTTTTACAAATCACAACAATCGGAGTTTCCGCCTGAGTGCCGCGAAGCAGACTATGAAAAACGAATTAAGGCAGCCTACCCGATTCATCCGGAAATCTTCGACCGTCTCTATACAGACTGGTCCACTCTGGTAAAATTTCAGCGCACCCGCGGGGTCCTGCGGCTCATGGCCGCCGTGATCCACAGCTTGTGGGAGAAGGGCGATCGAAATCCGCTTATCCTGCCCGCGAACATTGCCATAGACGATCCCCGCGTGCAGTCGGAACTGACACGCTACCTTTCCGACAACTGGGTGCCGATTATTGAAAAGGATGTGGATGGCCCAAGTTCCCTGCCGTTGAGACTGGATGGTGAAGTATCTAATCTCGGCAAGTTCGCTGCGTGTCGGCGCGTAGCCCGCACTATCTATCTGGGTTCGGCGCCGTTGACTAAAGCCGCTCATCGGGGGTTGGAAGATCGACGCGTTAAACTCGGCTGCGTGATGCCGGGCGAATCGCCTCAGGTTTTCGGCGATGCGCTTCGCCGTCTTTCCGGTGCGGCGACCTATCTGTATCAGGACGGCCCGCGTTATTGGTATGCGACTCAGCCCACCGTTACCAAGTTGGCAGAAGATCGCGCCGAGCAGCTAAAGCGTGATCCTGACAAGGTTGTGCATGAATTGGAGATGAGGCTTCGCAGAGATCTGGAGCGCAAGGGCGATTTCAGCCGCATCCATCCCCTGGCGCATTCAGGGCAGGACGTGCCGGATGATCTTGATGCACGATTGGTCGTCCTCAGCAGTGAGCATGCTTACAGCAAAGAACCTGGAAATGCCGCCGAGGTCGCCGCCAAGGCTATTCTTGAGTCGCGGGGGAGCACCCCCCGTCACTATCGCAACACGCTTGTCTTCCTTGCGGCCGATAGGCCCCGGATGCAGGACCTGGACGAGGCGACGCGGAAGTATTTGGCTTGGGAATCTATCCTTGTCGAGAAGGGAGAAAAAGGACTGAATCTCGACCCGCAACAGGTGAAGCAGGCCGAGACTCAGAAGACCGCTGCCGATGGCGCTGTGACCGCGCGTCTGCCGGAGACGTATCAATGGCTGCTGGTGCCGATGCAGACAACACCTCAGTCGGCTGTTGAATGGCAGGCCTTGCGTCTTTCAGGACAAGATGCTCTGGCCGTGCGGGCGAGTAAAAAGCTAAAAAACGACGAATTGCTCATCACCAGCTTTGCGGCCACCAGGCTACGGATGGAATTGGATAAGATTCCGCTCTGGCGCGGCAATCATGTAGCGATTAAACAGCTTGCCGAAGACTTCGCCAGCTTTATCTATCTGCCTCGACTTAAGGATACCTCGGTTCTTATTGGTGCGATTCGTAATGGGCTATCGCTACTCTTGTGGATCCAAGAGTCTTTTGCCTTTTCCGATAGCTATGACGAAAGCGCCGGTCGGTACCGAGGTCTGCGCTGTGGCGATGCCTTGCCGGGCGATGGCGAATTGCAAGGATTGCTCGTCAAATCGGATGTCGCCGGCATGCAGATGGACGAAGAAAAAAGCAAACAAGCTGGTGGCGGACCTTCCGAGCCGGTAACAGGCGGGGCAGGACCGACGCCCCAGGAGCCTGGCGAAGGCCCAACGCAGACACCCATCGCACCGCCAACGGCAAAACTGACGCGTTTCCATGGCACGGCAACTCTCGATACTACTCGTGTTGGACGCGACGCCAGCCGCATAGCCGATGAGGTCATTTCCCACCTCTCGGGTCTGGTTGGCGCAAAGGTGACGGTTACTTTGGAGATAGAGGCAGATATCCCCTCCGGTGCACCGGATTACGTTGTCCGCACTGTCACAGAAAATAGTCGTACACTGAAATTCACAAGCCAAGGCTTTGAGAAGGATTAACTGAGTTATTGGTAGAGAGAAACAATGAGCGATATAGATTATTTTGAGATTGGTGGTAGATATCGAAATCGGCGCGGATGGTATGAATTCACCGAAAAGGCCAGTCTCAAGCATTCCTAATCAGGGCCATTCAGACGAAACAAATTACTACAATCAAAAAGGGCTTTGCAGATTCTCGGAAAAGCCCAACATGAACTTAACGCCGGCTGCCATAACCCGTGATTCTCTTGCGGGTTACGAACAAAATCTTCAAGTCATTTTCTTATGAAATTATTAAACCGGAGATTTCTCGCTTCGCGTCGAAATGACACAAATGCTAATTGTGAAACACCCTACAAAGGGAGGAGGGCTGATTAAAGTACCCTGAAACCGGGGCAATAGACCCATGAATCGGCTTTTATTGGATTAGGTCCTGGTGGAGGCGGCGGGAGTCGAACCCGCGTCCGAAAACATTCCACTGGAGCTTCTACATGCTTAGCCTTCGATTTGTATTCGCGCCCGGCAGCTCCCGAAGGCGGGATTCACCGTGCGCTATCCTGTAAGGTTTTCGCCTTGCCCGCACCAGGCACTCGGGTTCGGTTATCCTACCTTTATGACGCCCTCATCCGGTTCGATAGGCGAAGCCGGGAGAACGTAGCCGTCTTATGCGGCTAAAGCGTAATCGTAATCGTTTGCGCTTAAATGTTTTCTGCCTGTTTTACGAGGCCTGGCAGAACCTCGGCATGCCACTACAGCTTCCATATCCCCGTCGAAACCGGTACGCCCCCAT
>DCUM01000171.1 GCA_002327255.1 bacterium UBA2214
CCTCCTACAACGAATTTTGAAACGCCCATGTAGGAGCCCTCTCCAGAGGGCGATTCCGTTGGGCTCCATCTTGCAAGGTGTGCCCCACCAAAAACAGGTGGAGCCCACCGTTGGCAGCCACCATCACGTGGTGCTCACCGCTCCGGATTTCAAGGTGTACATCACCCGGCCCAGATAGCCGGCCTCATTGATTTCCGCTATATAGAGCCCCGGCTGCAGATGCGCCCTGGTCGTCAACCGCGTATTCGGCAGCGCGCCCAGCAATTCACCGGCATTCCAGTTCCGCGTGCCGTCCCAGAGCTGACAAGCCGCCTCGTCGCCGGCCATCTTTTCGAGTATTTCTTTCAGAGACATAATCTCTATCCTTCTGTTTCACGCCGGAGATCAAGTTTTCCCCACCCCACGCTGCGGCTTGCAAAGACATCACCCCTATTCTCATCTAACACACGTCATGAATTATATCCGGAATTTGCTTTGAATATTTTCCGAGACTACCTGGCCATCGAACAGATGCACGATGCGCTGCGCGCATTCGGCGTAGGTGGGCGAGTGGGTCACCATGATGACCGCGGTACCTTCATCGTTGAGATCACTCATCAATTTCATGACTTCGTCGCCGTGCGCCGAGTCGAGATTACCGGTGGGTTCATCGGCCAGGATCAATTTCGGCCGCGCCACCACCGCCCGGGCGACCGCCACGCGCTGCTGCTGGCCGCCGGAAAGCTGCTGCGGGAAGTGGTTGCGCCGCGCCATCAAGGCCATCTTTTCCAGCACCTCGGTGACGCGGTTTTTGCGTTCGCTTCCGGAGTAACCGAGATAGAGCAGCGGCAGCTCGACATTTTCAAAGACCGTCAGTTCATCGATCAGATTGAAACTCTGAAACACAAAGCCGATGTTGTTCTTGCGCAGGTGCGCGCGCTTGCGTTCGTTATACTTCGACACCTCTTCGCCCAAAAAATAATATTCACCGGAACTGATGGTGTCGATCATGCCCAGGACATTGAGCAGCGTCGATTTGCCGCAGCCCGACGGCCCCATGATCGCCACGTACTCCCCCTCCTTGACCTCCAGGGTGATGTCGTTCAGCGCGGTCGTCTCCACTTCTTCGGTGGTATAGACTTTTTTGATGAGATTGGTTTCAATCATGATCAGGCTCCTATTTAATATTGAGTTTTTGATTATCGCCAAAGGTTTCGTAGGAGGAGGTCACCACTTGTTCGCCGGGTTCGAGGCCTTCCAGCACTTCATAGACCTGCGGATTCTGGCGGCCGATTTTGATGCTCCGCTTGACCGCCGTTTTGCCCGATTTATCCAGGACAAAGATCCAGTTGCCCCCGGTTGTCTGATAAAAACCACCCCGGGGTAACAAAAGTGCTTCGGATATGCCGCCCAAATCGAGGCGAATGTGAAAGGTCTGGCCGCGGGTGATGCCCGCCGGGATCTCCTCGGCGAACATCAGATCCACTTCGAAACGTCCCTCGCGCACCTCGGGATAGACTTTTTTGATGGTCAATTGATAGCTCTTTCCGGTCTGCTCGAACTCGCCCGTCTTGCCCACCTCGATGCGCGTGATATAATATTCATCGATGGCCGCCCGCACCTTGAAGCCTTCCAGATTATCAATCTGGCCGAGGCGTTCGCCGGGCGATTTGGACTGGCCGATCTCGGCATTGAGCGCGGTCAACAGTCCGGATTCGGTGGCGCGGACGGTGAGGTTGTCGAGTTTCTGCTTGGCAATATGGAGATTTCCCTGCATGCGTTTGAGAGATTCATCCAGGGCATCGATCTGCGCCTGGCGGAACTCGATGTCATTCTTCTGCGTCTCCTCAGCCAAATCCCGCCGCGCTACCAGATAATCGTATTGATCCTTGACCGTTTCAAACTCTTGCTTCGCAATGAGGTTCTTTTTATCCAATTCGACATAGCGCTCGTAAAGGCGTTTCTGCTGCTTCAACTGGTTTTCCACCTCGATCATTTCGCGTTTGAGGGAGAGCCGGTTCTGTTCCATCAGCAACCGGGTGTTGCGCAGGTTGTTGCTCTGCTGGAACAGCTCCGCCTCGCGCCACATGATATCCAGCAGCAGGCTGGTGTTGCCCAGCTTTAAAATGCTGTCGCCCTTTTTCACCACCGAACCTGCTTCCAGGTAAATCTCCTCCACCCGGCCGCCTTCGGTGGCATCGAGGTAAACCGTGTTGATGGGCAGGACATTGCCGACGACCGGGATGAACTCCTGGAATGGCCCACGGCTGACCGTGGAAATGGTCAGGCGTTCCCCGTTCACGTTCAGCGACGAAACATCAAAACTGCTGAGCAGCAGCCCCAAAAACATAAAGCCGATGAGAACGCCGCCGGAAACAAGCGCGATTTTGCGCGGCGGCCATTTCTTCTTCTCGATTTGTCGATCCATTCCCATGATCGGTTCTCCAAAATTCCAACTCTTCTTATCTCCACCCCTGCAAAGGCGAGAACCAGTAAAAACTATCGATTGTAAAGTCTACGAGATCGCCTTATTATCCACCCCTGAAAAAGCAACAACCTTGCCAGAAAATCAAAGCTGATTTTTTCAACTAAAAGGGCCCGGATGTTCATTATCGTGAAATCAAGTGTTCGATTTCGCACAGTTGGAGGGGTGGATGAATCGCAGAATGGCCCTGCTCATTGAATAGAATCCCGCTTGTGCGACCCCGGGGTTCCATATGTATTTGTTTTTATTAGCAGAAAAGCGCCGGTACCGGTTGGCTTCAAGCCCATTATTGCCGTTGCTGCCGATCCATTATTATCAATAACTTATAAAACTGCTTGCATTTGAACGCTGTTTTATGTATATGATAATTAGAAGGTATTGTGCACGATTTTTGCAGCGCTGGAAGAGTCCACCGGTGTATTTGACGGCTTTGCGAGGAATATATGGATATAAAAACGGGCAAGATTCTGATCATCGACGATGACGAGGACATCCTGCAGGCGGCGCGGCTGCTCCTGAAGCAGCATGTCGCTGCAGTGGACATCGAGAAAAAACCGGCCGCCATCCCCATGCTCCTGAAAAATGCCTCCTATGACGTCATTTTTCTTGACATGAATTTCACCCGCAGCAACAGCGATGGCGCCGAGGGGTTTCACTGGCTCAGGAGAATTCTCGAAATCGACCCCAACGCCGTGGTCATTCTGATCACCGCCTACGGCGACGTGGCCATGGCGGTGCGCGCCATCAAGGAAGGGGCGGTCGATTTCATCCTCAAACCCTGGCAAAATGAAAAATTTCTCGCCACTTTATTTTCAGCCATGCAGCTGCGGCGCAGTCGTGTGGAAGCCAGCACCTTGCGATCTTATCAAAAAATGGTCCATGCGGAACTGGATCAACCCTATCAGGAATTCGTCGGCAAAAGCGGCGCCTTGCAGCGGGTTTTTTCCCTCATTGAGAAAGTGGCGGCCACCGACGCCAATGTGCTCATTCTGGGCGAAAACGGCACCGGAAAAGAGCTGGTGGCGCGCGAGCTGCACCGGCAGTCGCGGCGCGCCGACCGGGTCTTTGTCGCGGTCGATATGGGCGCCATCACCGAGACCCTTTTCGAGAGCGAGCTGTTCGGCCACGNNTGGAAAGCGAGCTTTTCGGCCACGTCAAGGGCGCCTACACCGATGCGCGTGAGAGCCGTGCCGGCCGCTTCGAGATCGCCTCGGGGGGCACCATCTTTCTCGACGAGATCGGCAACATCCCCCTCACCCTGCAGGCCAAGCTGCTGCGCGTGCTCGAGACGCGCACCGTGACCCGCATCGGCGCCAACCAGCCGGTCGAGGTTGATGTCCGCATCATCTGCGCCACCAACATGCCCATCTACGATATGGTGGCGGGAAACAAATTCCGCCAGGACCTGCTCTACCGCATCAA
>DCUM01000247.1 GCA_002327255.1 bacterium UBA2214
CCGATTGTTGGCACAGAATTCAGGATGAAGCACGAAAACTAAAAAAATGCCTTGTGCAAAACAGCATAATTACGTACATTAAAACGACCTAATAAAGGAGAATTTATGTACAATATTGACATTAGAAATATCACTCCCCTGACCGATTTTCGCAACAATATGAAAAAATACCTGGAAGAGATTAGTATTCATAAGAAGCCAATAATTTTAACCCAACACGGCAAGAGTGCAGCTGTGATTATGGATGCTGAAAAATACCAAGAAATGCAAGATCAAATAGACTTTATGAGAAAAGTTACTCTCGGTCTTGAAGATTACCGTGAAGGTCGTACTGTGCTTGCTGATGATGTCTTTAACGAGATCGATCAGATATTAAGCTGAGCGAGGTACTTGTGAAAATAATTTTTTCAAAAGGTGCTCAAAGAGATTTGATCGATACGGTAAAATATATTTCAAAGGACAAACCTAAAGCTGCACTTAATTGGGCCACGGAAATTAAAAAATCTGTCATGAAACTTGGCGATTACCCCCGTTTGGGCAGAATCGTACCTGAATTTTCGGATGAAAGCATTCGAGAAATAATCAAAGGTCAATATAGAATCGTTTATAAAATAGATATTGAATCGGATATTATCGCAATACTCGCCGTGCATCACTCAAAAAAACTCTTATCATAGGTCTCCACCCTCATTAGATAGTGCCAACGTGCGGCAGTACGGTGGCCGCGAAAAACTCGATTATTTTACTATGGCGAATAGTTTGATGTTCACCCCCATTTTGCCCAGAACGCTCCGAACCAGCGGCCATCCGTACCAGCCGAGGGTTGGGCGATAGTCATTCCTACTTGCAGACGAAAGCCTTCTATCTTCCCGTGCTGTTCTGGTCACAATACCACGGCCGAACCTTTCCATCCGCGCTCCAACATGGGACATCTTTCACATCTCACCCAGGCATCACAAGATAAAATATTACATTTAACCGCTCGGCCCGCGAGAGCCAGGGCAATTCGCTCCAGGCGCTGACTCACTCGTCCTTTTATGAGAATCACGTCATTGGCAACCAGAATGCTATGCAAAATATCCACAGCATGGAGAATATCTTTTTGGGCATATGTAAATAGCGACGGTGATTCCCCTATCACCTGTGAAGCTCCTGATCTATACTTCTGAAAACCTTTTTTTCCACCTACGAATATAACATGTTTTGCAATCCTGGCTATCCGCTCTCCGATCCTACGGTATACTAAACCTGAACTCCCGGGAACTTCATTGACTTCACCGAGGACAATAATTTTTCGCCCTGCAGGCACTTCAGCAAGCACATCCAGCGCCGAATCGATCGTTTCTAGAGATGATTTAAAATCATCCCTGAGAAGAGTGACGCCGTTTTCAAGAAAGACCGGCTGAATTCTTCCCGGTGTCGGTGTCAACTCGATCAATGAGGGGAGGAACTGCTCTGTGGATAATCCCTCAGCATGCGCCACCGCCGCAGCGGCCAGTAGAGGATAGACCATATGCCGTCCAATGAGTTGGGTCTTCATATCATAGGACTCACCATCCAGGTGCAGGTTAAAACGAGTGCCATGGGGCCAGTCGAGCCGAACGTCACTCGCCCAGACGTCATTTGTTTCCTGGATGCCAAACGTGATGACTTTAGCACGAGTCTGGCTCTTCATCCATAACACATTCGGATCATCTCCGTTGAGTATCGCGATCCCGGATTCGGAAAGCATCCTGATCATTTCCGCCTTTTCAGATCGGGTTGTTTCCAAGGTTTCGAAGGCACGGTTGTGCTCAGTGCCGATACAAGTGACAATCACGACATCCGGTCTGACAATGCGGGCATATTCCGCCATCTCCTTTTTTCTTATGATCCTGATCTCAAGTACAATAAAGCGTTTAAAAACCAGGGGATAAAGCAGGGTGCGTGATAAAAACCTCCATGAATCACGGCGATTGAAACCATAGACCTTTGATTGTAAGGCGGCACCAGCGGCCCGCGTGGTTGTCGTCTTCCCGTACGAGCCAACAGCAACAACTATAATTGTTTTTCGTAAAATAGTTCTTCTGCAGACGCGTGTCATGAATGCCAGGAGAGGCCAGGCCATTATAAAAAATCGATACAAAAGTTGTATTCTGCCAATGGGTGTCCGTATAAGAGCTATCCCCTTGCGCAACTTGCCGAATCTCGATTTTGAATCATTACCAGACGACATCGTGATTATGTTCCCAGCCTTTCTTTAACATGGGGCAATAGTCACAGTTAATTTTCGCACTGCAGAAACCGATATCACAGGATACGTTCTGACCCATGAGGGAAAACGTGACCCGCTCAAGCTTTTGATTGCTGCGGCCTTTTATAAGAATCACATCACCCGATTGTATCAGGCCTTGCAGAATCATTACAACTTGCCTGGCACTCCGGTGAACATACCACAATCGATCTTTTTCAAAACCGTCTTGTCGGATACCGATGGAAAAATCTTTAAAAGGTGTGGTCGACCCAATAAATACGACATGCGAAGCCATTTGGGCGATCTGTTTTCCCAGATCTCGATAGATGTGATGCTTGCTTTTAGGAGGTTCATTGATCTCTCCCATCACCACGAACTTTCTGCTTGCAGGTATTTGTGAAAACGTATCCAGGGCAGCCTCGATGGTTTCTAATCCTGATTTATAGTCATCCCGAAGAATGATGGCGCCATTGGTCAGATGCACAGGTTGCATCCGCCCGACTGTAGGATCGAGTTCCTGGAGATGCTGAAGGATCAGATCAAGTGTACTTCCCTCAGCATAAGCCACGGCCGCGGCCGCAAGTATGGGGTAAATCATATGCCGACCGATGAGGCGCACCTTCGTTTCATGGGTCTTACCGTTCAAGAGCAAGTTGAAGCGAGTCCCCGCAGGCCAGTCAAGTTGTATATCACAGGCATGTAGGTCATTACTGGGGCTCATACCAAAAGTGATCACCCTTGCACGCGTCTGATGTTTCATCCACAGGACGTTCGGATCGTCTCCGTTGAGTACGGCGATCCCCGATTCGGGAAGCGTTCTAACCATCTCTGATTTCTCAGAACGGGTCGCTTCTAGGGTATGTAAAGAACGATTGTGATCACTGCCTATGGAGGTGACGACCACTATATCAGGCCGGATGATTTTTGCATAGAGAGCCATCTGACCCCTGTCATCGATTCCCACTTCAATAACCGCATGCCGGTCACGGGGGCGGATTCGAAGCACCGCCCGTGCCAGGAAACTCCAGGCGCTGCGCTGAGGGCTGATGCCAACATTGCCTCCAAGAGCCTTTGTGATCGCACGCGTTGTAGTGGATTTTCCGAACGAACCCACAACAGCAACAATATGCGTTTTACGTATGATCGTTAATCTGTAACATCGCGCCAGACGCGACAGCATGGGCCAGGCGTTCACAAAAAGCTTGTGCAGCAGTTGGAATCGACCAAGGGGTGTTTTTAGAGATGATAGCATGTATCAATTGGTTTAATGTATTGTACTTCCCGACCTGTCCGGCACACATCTTCTTTATGTTATTGTGCTTAAAAGGATTTGTATTTTAAGCTATATAACTCTATTCATCTTTACAAGGAATTTGTAAATAAATTATGCTGTGACCGGATGCAGGCGGATTAAAAAATTACTGGTAACGGAAGAATCCAAATCCGTTCAAACCAGACAGTCTGATGCGTTAGCTGGAATTGGAGCATCCTTCAGGTGGATTATGTGTGAACCTTCTCGTTCGGCTCGCTCGCATGTTAATTGTAGCCCGGAAGATAGCTGCCGGGATTTCAGGTCATCGCGATTACCGGGATTGTCTGCACCTTCAAGCCATCTAATTCTTTTCAGTGTATCAAACAAGATCCAGCACGTAAAGCCAGGGCATTCCGGCACCACCTCCTGATCCATACCAATATCACAGTACGCCACCAGCCTTAAACCAGACTCATGAAAAATACTTTCCCTTTCCCAAATACGCTTTCCCAAATTTTATACAGACAAGAGCAGGCAGCCCTTTAAGAATAAGACACCGCTCGTAGCGATGTCTTAAACACGTGGCCTGAAACTGTGGTGATTCTTTTTAGAGCTATGGCGCCTGTTCATCAGGAACATAATACATAAAACGACTGCCTGAAAACGGCAACATCATCTGCCCCCGGCCCTAGCCACAAACGCGCTGGAATCTCACGGGTTGAGATATCTTTATCATTTGAATAGCATGGAAACGGGGTACCGGATATTTTCTGGGTTGCGAAACGTCGCAACACACTTTGACGGCTGGATGATTAAAGTGGAAAACCGCAATATGTGCGTGGTGCAGGTGATGCCTGTAAACCATTATGAAGAATGACGCAGCAGTGGTGTTTCAGTTTGAACCCGGTCGTTATCAAAGAACGTGCGCAATACGTAGAACGAGAAGTAAACCAAAACTACGAACCGCGATATCAAATTGCCGATTTGTAAAAAGATAAAAAAATCGGCTCGGAGGACTTTTTTTGCTTGACTTTTTACCTTTAATATGCGCTGGAGCCGCAAAACAGGTAGCAGGTATAGCAACATTACTATCTATCGCTATAGCTACCACCTAAGCACCATGCGGCGAAGGTCGGGTGAACGCCGGTGTTGTGCAAGTAGCTCGTTAGTTGCACCTGAAATTGGTTAACCGTACAGCACCCATAACTGCATAGCTTCAATCGAATACTCCTAAACCGCCTTAAAAATCTAGTCAGACCATTCTAAGAAACCAAATCTCAAAAAGCAATTCAAAGCCCTGAAATAACATTTACTATTTTCAAACTATCATTCCGAATGATTATACGCGGAGGTTACTTTGTCAATCCGCAAATTTTACTCGCCCAACCACGAAATACACGGACGGCATGGAAGCAGACGTAGGGTGGGCGTCGCCTATTTCAGCTCATAGCGGAAGGTGATGATCCCCTGGACATTTCTCTGTTCCACCTGGGGCGACAGGGGATTGAAGCGCCACTGCCGCAGGGCGTTGAGGGTCACCTCCTCCAGAACCGGATCGCCTTTGCGCATCGGCACCAGGCTGGTGATGCGGCCGTCCGGCATAACCGTGAAACGGAACTGCAGAACCGCCTGGCGCTGCAAGCCCTCCGGATAGTCCGGGATCACCTGTTTGACGATCAAACGCTGCGCCGCGTCGCCTTCGATGGTGAAGGGCTGCCCCGACCCGGCCCCGCTGGTCTGGCCCGTGCCACTCCCTGATCCGCCGCGTCCCTGCGATGCCCCGCCGCTCTGACTCTCGGCAGCCGTCTGAACCGGCACGCCACCGGATGTTGACGCCGCGCTTCCGGAACCGGGCGTACCCGGCAGGGAGGGGGTTGCACCCGGCGCCAGTTTGCCCTGCTCCTGATGGCTGACAACAGGTTCCTCATCCTCGATGACCCGCCGTCTGGGCGGTGCCACCGGCGAACTCCTGGCCGGCTGCGTCGTCATTTTGGACGCGGCCTCGGTAGTAGCGGCGGACTGGTTGCTGGGCTGCAGCGCGGGTTTTTGCGCACGCTCCGGTTTGGGCCGCGTCGCGCGCACCACCTCTTCGCTGCGAACCGGACTGGGCTCTTCTTTAACGGGTGTGGCAGGCGCGATCTGTCCGCCCGGCGATCCGGAAATCAGGGTGACTTCGGCAAACTGCGGCGGCATGGCATCCAGTCCGATGGAAGTGAACAGAAAGAGCAGCAGCAGCGTCAGATGAAACAGAATCGAGGCGAGCAAGCCTCTCCGCATCCCCTCCGGCATATTTTTCACAGTCGACATCACATTTTCCTTATGGACCCGGTTCGGTGGCGATGAGAAATTTTTCCGCTCCGGCGAGTTTGGCGATATCGATGATGCGGATGGTGGCATCCAGCGTCAGCTCCTTGTCGGCGCGGATGATGAGGGTTTTGCCGGGATGCTCCTTCAGCAGCGGCCGCAGACGCGCGCCGAGTTCGCTCAGCTTGACCATTTCGCTGTTGAGGAATATCTGCTCCGTCTTGCTGATGCTGAGGTTGATCTTGTCGCCCTCCTCAACTTCACCCGACGCGGCGCGCGGCAACTTGACCTTGATGCCCGGCTGCACGATAAAAGAAGAGGAGAGCATGAAATAGATCAGCAGCAGCAGGACGATATCCGTCAGGCTGATGGCGGCATAATTGATGATCCGCTTACGCGTTGTTGTGAAGGTCATGTCTGGCCTCCGTTTCCTGCATCATATCGAGCAGTTCGTTGGAGCTCTCCTGCATTTCGAATACATGATGCTCCACCTTGCCCTGCAACCAGTTGTAGGCGATGAGCGCCGGAATGCCGACGCTGAGGCCGGCCGCGGTGGTGATGAGCGCTTCCCAGATGCCGCCCGCCAATACGCCCGCATCGACATTGCCGCCACGCGACTGGATCTGCATGAACGCCTGGATCATGCCGGTGACGGTGCCGAGAAAGCCGAACATGGGCGCGGTGCCCGCCACGGTGGCGAGGATGCCAAGATATTTTTCCATGTGATAGACTTCCGCCTGTCCGGCACTCTGGATGGCCTCCTTGATCTCTTCGCGCGGCCGGTCACGTTTCAGCAAGGCGGCCCTGGTGATGCCGGCGATGGGCCCTGGCGTTTCCCTGCACATCAGGATCGCATCTTCAATGCGCTGGCGCATCAAATGCGAGCGCACCTTCAGCACAAATTTACGCGAATTGATGCTGATCTTGCGCAGGGTGAGATAGCGCTCCACCACAATCACCACCGCGATGAAGGAACAGATCGCGATGGGAATCATCATGACGCCCCCCTTGACGACAAATTCATAAAACGACATGGATATCCTCCGGGATAGGTCTGTTGCGGTAATTGGTTATTTCTGCTGTTTCGCTCATTTTCCTGTTTTGGCGGATCGCCGCGATCAATAGCTGTAGCGCAGGCCGAGAAAAAGCTGCACGCCGGGTTCCTGGTACCCTTCCCATATCACGTACTCGCGATTGAGGAGATTGCGGATGGAAAAATGGCCGTGCAGATGGGCGCCGAAAGCGCGGCTGAGTCGCGCATGCAGTAAGAATACCTCCGGCAGACGCCCCGGCAATTCCAGGCCGCGGCGCCGTTCACCGATGAGTTCAGCTTCTCCCTCCAGCGCCACCCTTGCCGGCAGCGGCATCTCCATCCGGCCCCTGATCAGGTAATCGGGACGATAGGGAATTCGGTCGTCTCCGCCCCGGGCGCCCGGATGCTGCAGGTGATCGCTGTTGAGCGAGAGGGAGCCCTGCAGACGCACGGTGGTGGTGATGTTACCTGTTGCTCCGAACTGCAGTTCGCTGAGCCGGACATCCTGCACCCGGCGCAGATTGAAGAGTCCGGATTCCGGGTTGCGCTCCCAGTACGAATACGATGCCTGTTGGGCATACCAGGCCAGCGCATGGACGGCGAGCGCCTGGAAGGGGCGCGTCTCCGCCTTGAGTTGCACGGCCAGAGGCCGGTCATCAGAGACCAGCGGCAGCACATGGGCGAGCCAGGGATTCTCCTGCAGACGGCTGGTGTAATTTATGGCTGTGAGTCCGGAGGTGACAGCGAGGGTAATGCCCCAGCGGGGTGTGGGCAACCAGGCCACTTGTGCCAGTGCCGCGAGGCGGCTGAGATCGCCCGAGTCGGCCGAGCAGTTCTGCCAGCCGATCCCCAGGGTGGTGCGCATTCCCGCAAAGGGTGTGGTCTGCACCTCGAGGCGCACTTCATTCCGCGTTGCGCGGATGTCGGTGCTGTCGCGGTCGCTGCCCAGGGTTTCGCGTTCATAAGCGGCCGCACCGGTCATCCGCCAGTGCTTCCAGGTGCGGGTATAATCGCCCGCCAGTCCAAGCCGGAAGTGGTCGCTGTGGCGCCAGGCGGCCCCGCTGGTGTCGCTGTTCAGACTCGTATTGCCCACTGTAAGGGCTGCGTTGGCACGTGCGTCCGGCGCGGGCCGGTATTCGGCGGCTGCCCGCAGGGAGGTGGTGTTGGCGGAGCGCTCGAGGCGCGGCAGGAGGGCGCCATGGGCGCCCTGCTCAAGGTGTTCGTAGCCGATGTCCGCTTCACCCGTCAGGTTGGGCTGCAGGGGGCCTTTTATCCGTGCTTGCAGGCCTGCGCGTGCCAGTTGACTGTTTTCAAAAGCGCCGTCGCTGCGCTCCATGCGGGCGGCGAGGCGAACCTCCCCCCGGGCAAGTTGACGCCAGAAACCGCCATCGGCGAGTGCGCTGACATGGGATCCTCCCGTGAGTCCTGCCCAATAGCGCTGCGTTTGTGCCGGACGCGCATCTCCCGCCACCACACGGCTGGCATCGCGGCGGCTCCAGATTGACACGGGTGCAAATTCAGGCATCAGCAAACGCGGCAGTTCCCGGCTCGAATTTTTTTTGTTTTCCACCAGGCGCATGGCGCGATCCTGCCCCAAAATGACCACTTCGGGTAATTCGATGCGGCTGCTGTCGGCATCGATTTTTTTTTCTGCTACAGCGATGTTCAGCGAATCGGAAGGCAGGGTGATGCGCGCCGGCGGCAGCGGTCTATCCTGGCCTGTCAGCGGCTGCGTCAGGGCCAATCCGAGCAGGGCAGCACGGGTCAGATTTTTAGTATGAAAAGACATGAAATGGACTCGATGTTGTGCGGTTATCATTCTTTACCCACCAGCGCCTGCAGCCGTGATTCGGCTTTGGCAACATATTCCGCCTCGGCGGGATAATCCTTGATCAGGGTTTGATAAAGCCGGCGCGCATCCGCCAGCCGTCCCAGCTCTTCGTTGCACTGCGCGGCCATATAGATGGCGGGGACGACCCATTCGAGGAGCTCCGGATAAAGATACTTTATCTTGAGATAAGCCAGGCTGGCCTGGGCATGGTTTTTTTGCTTGCGGCCGCTCTCCGCCAGGAGATATTGCGCCTCGGCGCCGATGGCCGCAGCGCTTTTTTCGATCAGGGGTTCGAGGAGCGCCTGGGCTTGTGCAAATTGATTTCTGTCGATGTAAATGCGCGCGAGTCCAAGCCGGGCCAGCTCATTTTGGGATTCGCTGTCGAGCGCTTTGAACCAGGTCTCGGCCGCATCGAGGCGCCCGGCGCCGATATCCAGGAGTCCGAGTTCATACGCGGCGCGCGATTTGCGTTCGTGGGTGGGGTAATCCTGGATGAGTTTTCGGTACCACGTGGCGGCCTGTGTGGTCTCGCCGCGCTGCGCATGGAGCCGGGCGCCTGCGTACAGGGCATCGGCAGCGCGTGGTGCGGCGGGGTACTTTTGCCATTGCTGACGGTAGGCCTCCAGCGCTTTTTCCGGCTGGCCGGCGTCTTCATGACAGAGCGCCATGCCGTACCAGGCGGATTGAGCGGCCGGGGTCGCGCCATACTCGCGCAGCAGCGTCTGGTACTGCAGCAGGGCCTTGTCGATTTGTCCGTTGTCCGCCAGATATTGCGCCTGGCGGTTCAACACCATGGCGGCCGTCTCCTGGTTGGGGAGGCGCTGTACATATTCCTGCAGGACGCGGTCCGCTTCGTCGCTTTCGCCCTTTTGCATCAGCGACCATTGCAAGCCGGTGATCGCCTCCGCGACCAGGTCGCTGCCGGGAAAGGTTTCGATCAGCTTTTTGTATTGCGTGATGGCTTCGTCATAGTTGCCGAGGTTATAATAGCAATCGGCGATGGCATAGGTGGCATCATCGAGGAAGGGACTCTGTGGATACTGCCACAGGAGTTGACGGAAGGTGGCGATGGCCTGGTCATATTGATTTTCCCGGAACCGCACCCGTCCGCTGAGGAAGAGGGCTTCCGGCGCGACTGTGCTCTTGCCATACGTCTTGACCACGGCATCCAATACCTGGCGCGCCTGCTGCAGTTCACCGGCGCGGTAATGGCTCAGGCCGATCTGGAATCTGGCTTCGGCGCGCAGGGCTTCCACGTCGCTGGCCGCGTAAGCCGCTTCATAGGCCTTGATCGCCGCCACGAATTTTTTATCGTTGAACTGGGCGTCGCCGCTGCGCAGGTGGGCATCCACCTTCAAGGCCGGTGCGTGGGTCATGGCGGCGGCCGTGTTGAAAGCGGTTGCAGCCGTGGCGAACTGGTTGGTCTTGAGCGCCGCATAGCCGAGTCCATACCAGGCTTCGGCGAGGCGGTCGGAGCGTGGATTTTCCGCTATGAAACGCTGATAATCGCCGGCTGCCTCCGCAAAACGCCCCAGCTTGAAACGGGTTTCGGCGCGCCAGAAGAGCGCATCGCCGGCCACTGCGCTCCGGGGAAAAGCGCGCAGCACATCATCGAGATTTTTCAGCGCCAGTTCATAATCCCTGGCCTGAAAACGCGACCAGGCGAGTTTAAAGATGGCTTGCGCCTTGACTTCCGGGGATTCGTACTCTTGCACGGCTTCGCGAAAGATTTGATTGGCGGCGTCGACGTTGCCCTCGCCAAGATGGCATTCGCCCACCATGATGGCGGCATCACCGGCCACGGGGGCATGGGGAAAGCGTTCGACAATCTGGGCATAGAGCGGCCGGGCGGTGCTGTAGGCCTTGTCGCGGAAAAGCTGCGAGGCATACTCGAAAAGAGCGTTGGGCGTCTCTTCGCTCTGGGGATAATCGGCGATGAGTTTTTTAAAGGTCTTCTGCGCCTCTTCGGAACGTCCCAGCGCCAGCTGGCTGCGGCCACTTTGGAACAGCGCCGAGGCGATCAGCTTTTGATCCTGACTGACGGCGGGGAGGCGCTGCCAGGCGGCGATGGCCTCATCGAGCTTTTGCGATCTGGAGAGGGCGATGCCGAGGCTGTAGAGGGCATCATCCGCATAGGGATGGTCCGCCAGGGTCGCGATCACCTGAAAAGCCTTGATCGCCTTGTCGTACTCCTTTTTTTGCAGGAAGGCTTCGCCGATAAAATACTGCGCCTCACCCCGCCAGGTGCTGGCGGGGTAGGTCACAATGGCGTGGGAGAGATCGGTGATGGCGAGATCATACGCCTGGTTGCCATAGTGCGCCATGCCAAGCCGAAAGGTCGTCTGTTCCGTCAACGCGCTTTTGGGGTAGAGTTTCAGCAGGCGCCCATAGACCGCGATGGCTTCACCCCAGGCCTGCTGCTCTTCATGGATCGAAGCGGCGGCAAAGAGGGCATAGTCCGCCACTTCGCTGCCCGATTGCTCATCGGCGATTTTGATGAAGTAATTCAGCGCTTCCGTTTGTCGACCGCTGCGCAGCAGGGTTTCTCCGTACCAATAGCGGGCGTTGGCATGGAGGCTGCTGGCGGGATGATCCGTCAAAAACTGGCCAAGGGTTTGAAGCGCCTCGTCGTGACGATTCAAATGGGCCAGGCATTGACCGATCCGGAAGGAGGCCTGATCGCGGAGCATCAGGGCGGCATGACGCTGCAGCAGATCGCGATAGGCTGCGAGCGCGCGTTCGAATTGGCGCCGTTGAAAATAACTCTCGCCGAGCAGAAAACGCGCCTCTTCCACATGGGCTGTCTCGGGATATTTGCCGATGTAATC
>DCUM01000184.1:0-10405 GCA_002327255.1 bacterium UBA2214
CGCGGTTTCACCCAGGATGATGCGCATCTCTTCTGCCGTCCCGATCAGCTGGACGCGGAGATTGATCGTGTCCTCGCCTTTTCGTTGCATATGCTGCGCAGCTTTGGATTCACCGAGTTTGACGTCTACCTCTCCACGCGCCCTGAAAATTATGTGGGGGCACTGGAAAATTGGGATCGTGCCACCGAAGCCCTGCGCGACGGTCTGGAAAAGGCCAAAATCGACTACCAGATCGATCCGGGAGAAGGCGTTTTTTATGGTCCCAAGATCGACATCAAAATCAAGGATTCCCTGGGCCGCACCTGGCAGTGCAGCACCATACAGGTTGATTTCAACGAACCGGAACGGTTTGACATCAAATACATCGGACAGGACGGCAAGGAACACCGTCCCATCATGTTGCACCGGGCGTTACTGGGCTCCCTGGAGCGTTTTTTCGGTGTGATGATTGAGCACTATGGCGGGGCTTTTCCAGTTTGGTTGGCGCCGACGCAGGCCATGGTGATTCCGATCACCGAAAAACAGCATGTGTATGCCCTCACCGTGGCCGAACAGCTGCGCACCGCGGGCATTCGCGCCGAGCTGGATGATCGCAGTGAAAAGGTGGGGTATAAGATTCGTGAAGCGGAAACCCTCAAGATACCCTATATGTTGATCGTCGGACAGAAAGAAATGGAGCAGAATCAGGTATCGGTGCGCAAACACCGTGAGGGAGACTGCGGTGTTGCGGAAATCCCGGCCGTGATCACTGAAATTCTTGGGAAAGTCGCGGCCAAAAACTGATCATTTAACCAGGAGGATTGGCCATTAAGAAGAAAACCATTCGCGTCAATGAACAGATCGATGTTCCTTCCGTTCGTCTGATCGATGAAAACGGAGAACAGGTAGGTGTTGTTCGCCGTGATGATGCGATACGGAGGGCTGAAACTGCGGGGCTGGACTTGGTCGAGGTTTCTCCCAATTCGGCGCCGCCGGTATGCAAAATCATGGATTTTGGCAAGTACAAGTACGAGCTCTCCAAAAAAGAAAAAGAGACGCGCAAAAAGCAGCACGTCATCGTCACCAAGGAAATCCGGCTCCGGCCCAAGATCGAGGAGCACGATTTCGAATTCAAGATGAAACATGCCCGTAAATTTCTCATAGAAGGGGACCGCGTCCGGGTCTCGGTGATGTTCAGAGGACGCGAAATGATCCATCAGGAATTCGGCAAGCGGATTATGGCGCGCTTCGTCGAAGGCCTGCTGGATGTTGGAAAAATGGAAAAAGAACCGACCATGGAAGGCGGCCAACTGGTGGTTTTTTTCAATAAAAAGTGAACAGTTTCTAAACAGCGAGGTGAATATCTCATGCCAAAAATGAAAAGTAACCGTGCGGCATCAAAGCGTTTTCGTCTCACGGGAACCGGCAAAATACGCCGCAATAAAGCGTATAAACGCCACATTTTGACCAAAAAGTCAGCCAAACGGAAACGCAATTTGCGCCAGACCACCATCGTATCCGCCGTGGACTCGCCGCGCATTGAGCGTATGTTAAGCGCTTGATCATTCAGTAGTATTCGGAGGAAGTTATGCCAAGATCCCATTCGCCGGTCGTCACGCGTCACCGTCGAAACAAGTATCTCAAAGCCGCCAAAGGCAACTGGGGAGGCAAGAGCCGTCTCTATCGCTCTGCACGTGAGACGGTCGAAAAAGGCCTGACCTATAATTATCGTGATCGCAGAGCCAGAAGACGCGAGTTTCGCAGTTTGTGGATTGTCAGAATCAACGCAGCCGCACACCTGTACGGCATGAATTATTCGACCCTGATCGCGGCGTTGAAGAAAAAAGATATCGCCATAAACCGCAAGATACTCGCCGATTTGGCTGTTCACGATCTCCAGGCCTTTGAACAACTCGTCCATACCGCCAAGGCTTGAACTCCATGAGTGAAAATCTGCAAAAAACACTGGCCGAAATCGCCCGCATCGAAAAGCAATGCCAATCTCTTCTGGTCACTGCAACCAACCTGCAGGAGCTCGAAAAGATCAAAAGCGATTTTCTCGGCCGCAAAGGCGCTGTCCAGGCCCTCTTTGCCCTGATGGGCAGGGTGGGGGCGGACGAAAAGCCTCATCTGGGTGCCGCGTTGAACCGCCTGAAAGAGACCCTGCAAGCCGAAATCGAAACCCGCATGGCCTCTTTCCAACGCCAGCCCATGGCCATTGATTCTTTTGACCCCTCATTGCCGGCTAAATTGCCGGCAATGGGGAGTTTGCATCCCATCCTGCAAGTCATGGACGAGGTTAAGCAGATTTTCACTTCCATGGGATTTCGCGTTGAAGAAGGCCCCGAGATTGAGAGTGATTACTATAATTTCGAAGCCCTGAATATTCCCGCTTATCATCCATCGCGGGATATGCAGGATACCTTCTATCTCAGCGGTCAGCATGTATTGCGGACGCATACCTCACCGGTACAAATCCGCACCATGGAAACGCAAAAACCCCCCGTACGCATGATCGCACCGGGGCGGTGTTTTCGCAAGGATACGCCGGATGCCACGCACTCGCCCACGTTTCATCAATGTGAAGGCTTGTGTGTGGATCGCGGCGTCTCTTTTGCCGACCTTAAAGGCGTTGTGCAAGCCTTTGCGCAGAAAATTTTCGCTGACAAAAGCATGCGCGTCCGTTTCCGCCCGAGTTTTTTCCCATTCACGGAACCGAGTGCAGAATATGACTTTTCCTGCATCTTTTGCAAAGGCAAGGGATGCCGCGTGTGTAAAAATACCGGTTGGCTGGAAATCTCCGGAGCCGGCATGGTCGATCCCGCCGTGTTTGGCTTCGTGGACTATGATCCCGAGATCTTTTCGGGCTATGCTTTCGGGATGGGTCTGGAACGCATCGCCATCCTCAAGTATCGCGTCAATGATATTCGCATCTTTTTCGAAAATGACATTCGCTTCCTGGAACAGTTCTAAAGTGGAACAACGCTGTGAAAGTAACGCTCAACTGGCTTAAAGAATTTGTCGATATTTCCCACACACCTGACGAGTTGGCGCATGCCCTGACCATGGCCGGCCTGGAGGTCGAATCGGTTGAAAAGATCGAGCGTCCTTTCAACGCGGTGGTTATTGGTGAGGTGATCTCCTGCAGTGTACATCCCCAGGCCGACCAGTTGCAGGTCTGCCGTGTCGCCATGGGTGCTTCTGAGCCGGTCACGGTCGTATGCGGTGCGCCCAACGTGGCGGTCGGCATCAAAGCGCCGCTGGCGCTGCCGGGCGCCGTCTTGGCGCAGAATTTCAGGGTGGCGTCGCGCGAAATTCGCGGTGTCGCCAGTCACGGCATGCTCTGTTCCGAAGCGGAACTGGGCCTCACGGAACGTTCCGAGGGTTTGATGCTGCTCGCGGAAGAAGATGCGCGCATCGGAGCGGATTTCAACGCCTGGCTGGGTGAGGCGGATTACGTCCTGGATGTGAATATCTCCCCCAACCGCCCGGACTGCCTGAGTGTCATCGGTCTGGCCCGTGAGATCGCCGCTGTTTCCGGCAAAAAATTGCGCAGAAAAGAGATCGTTCTCGCGACGATAGCGGGTACCATCACGGACAGAATCCGGGTGGTTATCGAGGACGCACAACACTGCTCTCGTTATTCCGGGCGTTATCTGCAAAACATCCACATCCAGCCGTCACCCTACTGGATGGCCTACCGGTTGCACCATTCCGGAATCCGTGCCATCAATAATGTGGTTGACATTACCAATTATGTCCTGCTCGAAACCGGGCATCCCCTGCATGCCTTCGATTACCGGCAAATCGCCGGTCAGAAGATCATTGTGCGCACCGCGGCAGCGGATGAGCCCTTCACCACGCTGGATGGCAAGAGGCACCTTCTGGATGCTCAAACCTGCCTCATCTGTGATGCGGATAAACCGGTGGCCCTGGCGGGCATCATGGGAGGCTTGAATTCGGAAGTACGCGAAGATACGCAGACGGTCTTTCTCGAAAGCGCTTGTTTTGAACCGATTCATATCCGCCGTTCGAGTAAAAAGCTGGCCATATCGACAGAGTCCTCCAGGCGTTTCGAACGCGGCGTCGACCCCAATGGAACTGTGTACGCCATGGATCGCGCCGCCGAGCTGATGTGCGAACTGGCGGGTGCGCAGGTCTATGGGGAAGCCATCGATGTCCATCCCGTGGTCGTCGAACCTCAAATCATCCACATCACGACAGAACGTATCAATACGCTGCTCGGCACGCAACTGACCGAATCGGAAATACTCGCCCTGCTGCCGCGTCTCGAAATTGAATGCACCGCGACGGAGCATGACGCTTTCCAGTTGAAAATTCCAACCTTCCGGCCCGATTTGAGCCGGCCTGTAGATATCATTGAAGAAATCGCCCGTTTGCATGGCTTTGACAAGATCCCATTCTCCATCCGCGCCTCGATCGATCAGTCGCAGACCATCAATGAGCGCATTGCTTTCCAGGATTATTTGCGGCGGTTACTCGCTGGCCTGGGTCTGCGAGAGACGCTCTCGCTCAGTCTGGTTTCGGCAATGGCTGCGCAACCCTTCCTGCCACAGGGCGCCAAAGTGGTCGAGTTGTTGAATCCATTGAGCACGGATTGGGCTGTTTTCCGCAGCAGCCTGCTGATATCCTTGCTGCAAAATACAGCCTATAATCGCAACCGCCAAAGCACCATCCAGCGTTTTTTTGAAATCGGCAATGCCGCATGGTGTGAGAACGACAGCCACAGAGAGAAAAAACAGGTTGTTGGAATTTTGGCCGGCGAGACACACGAACCCGCCTGGTACGACAGGGGACGCGCTTTCGACTTTTATGACATCAAAGGCATCGTTTTGCAGCTGCTCAAGGCGTGTGGTCTGGCTTCCGTCCGACTCGAGCCGGCAGCGGACAGCTATTGGAGCCCGGAAAGCGCGGCGTTGTGGTATGAAAACACCTGTCTGGGCGCCATGGGGCGCATGGATGAATCCCTTCTGGCTGCCTATAAAATAAAAACCCGGGATGTCTTTGCCTTCCAGATCGATTTTGACGTGTTGTATGCGCACCATTTGCAGCATCGTCTTTTCGTTCCCATCCCGCGTTTTCCATCGCTTCCTTTCGATATCGCCCTGCTGATGGATGCCACCATCCCGGTGGGCGACATTGAGACGGCGATCCGCCAGGAGGGTGGACCCTCCCTGGCCGGCGTGCATCTGTTCGATTTTTACCAGGGAGAACAGATTCCCCCTGGCAAAAAAAGCGTCGCATTTTCATTGACTTTTTGCTCGCGAGAACGTACTTTAGGGGACGAGGACGTTACGCCCATGGTAGACCATATTCTCACCCATCTTAAAGCGCACTTTGGTGTCGAATTGAGACCACGGTAAGGAGAGGGGCCTGTGGACAAAGGCATACTGGATTTATTGGAAGAGCGCATTCAGCGCGCACTGCAGTTATTGGCGGAAATGCAAAATCGAAATATTTTGTTAACAGAAGAGAACGCACAACTGAGAGCACGTTTGTCTGAACAGAACCAGAATTTGGAGGCATTGCGCCAGCAACTGGCTGAACAAAACCAGAAATCGGAACAGGTATTTCAGCAACGATATCAAGAAACAGAAGAAAAATTACGGATACGAATACAAAATATGCTGGCGAAACTCGATGAATTGAAAACACTCGAGAATCGCTGAACAGATCCAGAATTTCCCGGTCGGCTTTTTGGTTTATTAAAGGTAAATGACAGACACTTTTCATGATTGAAGAAAAAAACATCCTTAAAGTGAATATTTTTGGCACAGATTATCCGCTCAAGGTCAATGCCAATGTGGAGTATGTGCAACGCATCGCTGAGTATGTGGATCACAAGATGAAGGAGGTTCAACAGGCCAAGCCGAACCGTCCTTTGCATCAAATTGCGATATTAGCGGCTTTGAACATTGCGGATGAGCTGTTGCAGCAGCGCGAAAGCAGCAAAAAAAAGCTGGTTCATTTTGAGGAGCGCGTCAAATCCATCACAGACCAGATCGATATCGATATTCAGGTTCTCATGGATGAAGGCGGGAAAAGCGTCTAGTCTGCAGCGACACCCATTTACCTTTTTTTGCGTAGATCACCCAGAAGTCGAGATTTCATCCGGAAATTCTGTCAACAGGCTTTTTCGTGCAAGACTGGGCACAAAATTGCCATCATATGACATGGATGCTTGACTAACCCTGGGTTTTTTTATTCCGGAGGGTAAATGGAGACGCAGATACCTATCATAATGGTCACGGCTCTAGTCTCTTTGCTGGTTGGATGGTTTATAGCGAAATTCATCGGGCAGGGAAAAGTGGCCAACGCTGAAAAAACAGCGGATAAAATACTCAACGATGCCAAAAAAGAAGCAGATAATATAAAGAAAGAGAAGATCCTCGAAGGCAAGGACGAGGTTTTTAAACTCAAGCAAAATATTGAGAATGAGACCAAAGCCCGTCGCAATGAATTACAGAAACTGGAAAACAAGTTTGCCGCCAGAGAGCTCAATCTCGACCGGCGTCACGACCTGCTCACCAAAAAAGAAAATGATCTCGATGAGATGGAGACGCAGATACGCGCTCGTGAGGAACAGGTCACGGCGCGCAATGCAGAACTGAGCGGATTGTTCGAAGAACAGAACAGACGCCTGGAGAAAATCAGCGGGATTTCAAATGAAGAGGCCAAACGCATCCTGATGCAAAATTTGGTGGAAAAGGCCAAACAGGAGGCGGCACAACTGGTCAAAGAGATCAAAGATCGCGCACGGCAACAGGCCAACCGCGAAGCCAAAGAGATCATCATTCAAGCCATTCAGCGGACAGCCGCTGATCATTCCACAGAGACAACGGTTTCGGTCGTCAATCTGCCCAGCGATGAAATGAAGGGTCGCATCATTGGCCGGGAAGGTCGCAATATTCGCTCCTTTGAAGCGGCGACCGGCGTCGAGGTGATCGTCGATGACACACCCGAAGCGGTTGTGCTTTCGGGGTTCGATCCCTTCCGGCGCGAAATCGCGCGCATCTCCCTGGAACGTCTGGTGGCGGACGGCCGCATCCATCCCACGCGCATTGAAGAAGTCGTGGAAAAAGCCAAACAGGAAATGGAAGAAAAACTGGTCGAAGATGGCGAAAAAGCATTGATGGAATGCGGCATCGCCAGCATTCATCCGGAACTGGTCAAGTTATTGGGAAAATTGAACTATCGCACCAGCTATGGTCAGAATGTGTTGCAGCATGGCATTGAAGTGGCCTATTTGACCGGACTGATGGCAACGAGCCTGGGTCTGGATGGAAACCTGGCCAAACGCGCCGGTTTGCTGCACGATATCGGCAAGTCCATCGATCGTTATACCGACGGAACACACACCCAGATCGGTTTGGAGATTGCCAAAAAATACGGTGAGGGGCCCATTGTGCAAAATGCCATCGCCTCACACCATGAAGACGTCGAAGTCATTTCTCCCATTTCCATTCTGGTGCAGGCCGCGGATGCGGTCAGCGGCTCCCGCCCCGGCGCGCGCCGTGAAACCCTCGAGACCTATATCAAGCGTCTGGAAGGGTTGGAAAATCTCGCCAAATCGTTTGCGGGCGTCGGCAAGGCATACGCCATCCAGGCCGGCCGTGAGATTCGCGTGATGGTGGAGCACGATAAAATCGATGATGCCACGGCGGAGCAGCTGGCCACCGATATCGCCGAAAAAATCCAGTCCGAGATGGAATATCCCGGACAAATCAAAGTGACGGTTATCCGCGAGTATCGCGCCATCGATTTTGCCAAATAATACGTTAAAAAGCTTGAAATATCTGTAAAATTGTAGTATATTGGATTAAAGGTGCCAGAAAAAAACATTCATATTCTCTTCATCGCTGACATCGTCGGCAAACCCGGACTGGATATCGTCACCGCGCTGTTACCGGGTTTGAAAAAAACACACGCTGTGGATCTGTGCGTCGCGAACGGCGAAAATATGGATGGTGGCAACGGCCTTACCGAACAATTGGCCAAACAGCTCTTCACCCTGGGCGTTGACGTCATCACAGGCGGCAATCATTCGTGGGGCAATGCGGCCTTCAGACAATATCTCAACACCAGTCAGCGCGTATTGCGGCCGCTCAACTATCCCAGTGAAGCGCCGGGCAGCGGCTATGTGATTGTGCCGACGGCCAGGGGGATACCGGTCGCGGTGCTAAATTTGCAGGGCCGAACCTTCATGTATGCCATCGACTGTCCGTTTCGCGTTGGACATGACGCGGTACAACGCCTGCGCGAAAAGACAGCGATCATCGTGGTGGATTTTCACGCCGAAGCAACGGCGGAAAAAGCGGCGCTGGGGTGGTATCTGGACGGACAGATCAGCGCACTCATCGGAACCCATACCCATGTCCAGACGGCCGATGAGCGCATCTTCCCCAAAGGCACGGCGTTCATCACCGATGCCGGCATGACCGGTCCGCATGATTCAGTCATCGGCATGGATGCGCAGGTGGCCATCAAACGCTTCACCACAGTGCTTCCGGAAAAATACCGGATCGCCAGCAGCAACCTGCGGCTCAACGCCTGTGTCGTTCAAATCGATGCTCAAACCGGCCGGGCCGTAAAAATAACCAGATTGAATTTACCCTGATGCGCGGACGGAGCCATGCCTGTGATGAGGATCCAAGCTGCAGCGATCGCCCTTGGCAAAGCGGCAGCGGAGCATGATTCAATTTGACATATTGCGCCAGTAGCTCAATAGGATAGAGCGTTAGCCTCCGGAGCTAAAGGTTGTGGGTTCGATTCCCGCCTGGCGCACTTTGTGAGGCGGCTCAAAGGAGCCGCCTTTTTTATTGATTTTAATCAAAATAATGCGTATCATACGGTACATGCGACAAAGGGCGCCGAATGGCCATCGCAGGCAAGCGTGCTAAAACAAATGATCGTGCAACCTTATGAATAATCAAGCACCGTTGGACGCGCTGAAGACGTTTTCGCTCACCATCGCAGCATCCGAACTCAACCGGATACAACCGGATCTCGATTTTGAGAATGAGGCGGAGCGGCGCATTGCCGTCGCCCGGCTGGAGGATCGCTATCGGGGGGGAGGCGACTATCTGGACCTCTCCTGGCAAAACCGCGATCTCAAAGTGACCTGGGGGACGCAGCGCTCCGATCCCGCCTCTGAAAAAATGAACCGGGATGCCTTGGCCAAAGCGCGGCAGAAAGAATTCGAAGCCGCACTGGCGCTGTGGCGCAAAGCCATTGAGCTGAGTCCGCGCGATCCCGATTTCCACTACAATATGGCTCTGGTGTTTTTCGAATCCCGCGATTACACGCGGGGATTAGATAAATGCATAGAAACAATCAGGTTATGCCCCGTTTATTACCGCGCATATTTTGTCCTCGGCAGTCTCTATTCCAAAATGCGGCAATTTCAGCAATCCGAGAAGTATCTCAAGGAGGGCTTGATCCTTCAGCCCAGCAACGTCATGGCCATGGTCAACCTGGGTGCGGTGTACAGTGTGCAAAAGAACTATTCCGAGGCCATTCGTTGTTTCGAGAGATCCATCGCGGTTTCACCCAAAGAGACGAGATCGTATCTGGGTTTGGGCAAGGTTTATCTGGCCCAGGGCGACATGGACAATGCATCGCGCTGTTTCAAGGCGGTGATCAAGCTGGATGCGGACGGCAAATTTGCCGACATTGCGCGTAAATCGTTGCGCATGGTCACGCCCGAGACCGTCACGGATGGCGCCGCGACGATTCCCGTCAATGAAGAGAATGTTGAAGCTTTTTATGCCGAAGGTTTAAAGTCTTTCATCAGTGGCGATTACGCGACGGCTGTGGCCTTATATCAGCGCTACCTGGCGCAGCGTCCCGGAGAGGCTGATGTCTGGGCTTCGTTGGCGAGTTGTCAGTTGCGGCTTGGGCAGGCCGATGCCGCCATGGAAGCGATCCGTCAGGCGATCAAGCATGCGCCCAACAAGGCGGCGTTATACAAGCAGGCGAGCATCATCTTTGATGCGGCCGAGCGCGACACGGAGTCCGGTCAATATGCGTTAAAGGCGATGGAATTGGGCAAGCAGGACAGTGTGACCTTGACGCTGGCGGGTAAAAATTACCTGATTTCGGGAAAGGTTCAGGAGGGATTGCGATTTTTGGGTGAAGCGGTCAAAGAGAACCCGAACAATTTGCAGGCGCGCTATTATTATGCGCAGGCGTTGAAGCAGACGGGCGATCGCGAGTCGGCGCGTCAGAATCTGGAAGAGATTTTGTGGTCCAAGTCCGAGACGCCGTTGAAGGATCGGGCGCGCCGTGAGATACAGGCGATGGCCTGACGGCTCCTGATCGGACTGTGCTGATTGTGCATAATATTAGTTATGTTAACTTGAAGCAGCTTGCCGTTCGACATTTATTTTACGCCCTTCCCTACGGC
>DCUM01000184.1:10423-16669 GCA_002327255.1 bacterium UBA2214
ATCAAGCTGCTTCTGTCATGCGTTTATTATTTGATTTATAGTATGTTAGCTTGATGCTTGCTGTGCGACTTCCAGGTTCAGATCTTCCCCGATGGTTTCGCACCATAAAAAAAGCGCCACCAGCAATTGCCGCTGTCGTGCGCTTTTTTCATTCATTTTTGCATGTGTTGCCGGACTCTATTTGACCACCAGGCTCACCAGCTTTTTCCTGACCACGAACGATTTGACCACCTGCTTGCCTTGCAGATAGCTTTTGATCTTTTCATCGTCCATGGCCATCGCAATGACGCTTGCCTCATCGGCATCTGCGGCCGCTTCAATTTGTCCGCGAATTTTACCATTGATCTGCACGCCCAGACTCACACGCTCCTGCACCAGCATGGCTTCATCGTATCCGGGCCACGCCTGATCAAAGATGCTGTAGGAACGTCCCAGCCGCTGCCACAACTCTTCGGCAAAATGCGGCGCAAAGGGTGCCAGCAACAACACCAGTTGGGGAACCACCTCCTGCTGCAAACGCGCATCCTGTTGCGCGGGATCCTTTTCCTGCATATAAAGTGATACTTGATTCACCAGCTCCATGATACGACTGATCGACGTGTTGAAATGAAATCGCTCCAGATCGATGGTGGTGTGCTTGATGGCATAATGCATCTGTTGCAGCACTTTCTGAAAATCGGGATCCTGTCCGCCTTGTGGCGGCGTCTCCACGGTCTGCAGGACGATGCGCCAGACGCGTCTGATAAAACGGTGGATGCCGACGATTCCTTCATCGCTCCAGTCGCCACCCTCTTCATAGGCGCCCATGAACATCATGTACATGCGAAACGTATCCGCACCGTATTGCTCGACGAAGCGGTCGGGATTCACCACATTGCCGCGCGATTTGCTCATTTTGGCGCCTTTGGCCGTGATGATGCCCTGATGCACCAGGCGCTGAAACGGTTCGTCAAAATGAATCAAGCCAAAATCGTAAAGCGCTTTGGTGAAGAAACGCGCATAGAGCAGATGCATCACCGCATGTTCGGCGCCGCCCACATATTGATCCACCGGCAGCCAGTGATCGCAGACGACGCCGTCAAAGGCCTGGTTGTGCAGATTCGGCGTCAAAAAGCGCAGAAAATACCATGAGGAGCAGACAAAGGTATCCATGGTATCGATCTCGCGCCGGCCTGTTTTGCCGCACTTCGGGCAAGGTGCCTGGACAAAGGTGGGCGAAGTCGCCAGAGGCGACTCCCCTTTTCCGCTAAAAAGGACATCTTCAGGTAGTTTTATCGGCAGATCTTCTTCGGGGACGGCCACTTCGCCGCAGTCATCGCAATAGATGATCGGAATCGGCGCGCCCCAGTAACGCTGTCGCGAGATGAGCCAGTCCCTGAGCTTGTAGTTGATCTTGCGCTCGCCAAATCCATTTTCCTGCAAATAGTCAATGACGCGATCGATGCCTTGCCCGGAATCGCAGCCTGCAAACGGACCGGAGTGGATCATGATGCCTTTTTCGAGATAGGCCTCGGTGAGGGGCGCAGCGCTCGAAGTGCCCGTTGCCGAGATGACCTCGCGGATCTCCAACCCATATTTGTGCGCGAAAGCAAAATCGCGTTCATCGTGCGCCGGCACCGCCATGACCGCGCCCGTCCCATAGGTGACAAGGACGTAATCGGCAATCCAGATCTGGACTTTATCTCCATTGACCGGATTGATGCAATAGCTGCCGGTGAAGACACCGGTTTTTTCCTTTTCGGTGGAGAGTCGATCGATTTCACGCTGTTTTCGCGCCTGCCTGACGTAGGCTTGTACGGCCTCCGTTTTGTCCGGCGCCGTCAACGTCTCCACCAGAGGATGTTCGGGCGCCAGCACCATATAGGTGACACCCCACAGCGTGTCCGGACGCGTCGTGAAAACCTGGATTTGCTCATCCCGGCCATCCACCGTAAATGTGATGATCGCACCGGTACTCTTGCCGATCCAGTTCTTCTGCATGGCGATGGTTTTTTCCGGCCACTGGATGCGCTGGTGTCCTTCGAGCAGCCGTTCGGCGTAGGCGGTGGTCCTGAAAAACCACTGTTCAAATTCCCTGGTGAGCACTTCCGATTCACAGCGCTCACAGGTTCCATCCACCACCTGTTCATTGGCGAGAACGGTTTTACATTTTGGGCACCAGTTGGCAGCCGCTTTTTTGCGATAAGCCAGGCCGTTTTTGAACAACTGCAGGAAGAGCCACTGCGTCCAGCGGTAATAATCGGGGTGACTGGTATTGACTTCATGATCCCAATCGTACATGGCGCCCATGGCTTCCAATTGCTGGCGGATATTTTTGATATTCTGAGCCGTGCTGACGGCCGGATGAATACCCATCTTGATGGCGTAATTCTCGGCGGGGAGCCCGAAGGCATCGTAGCCCATGGGTTCGAAGACGTTATATCCCTGCATGCGCTTGAAGCGGGCCCAGGTGTCCGTCGGTGCATAATTGTACCAGTGTCCGATATGGAGACGATCGCCAGAGGGATAGAGAAACATGACCAGACAGTATAATTTTTTCCCGGTCCGGGAGAGATCGCTCTTATAGATGCCCGTATTTTTCCAGGTCTCTTGCCATTTTTTGTCCATTTCGCTGAACGCATAATCGGGGATCATGGGTTTCGTCCTTATTGACCACTGTTTTTAAATTGGTTATAAGTAGTAACAGAAAAGCCAATCCAGAAAGGATTGGCTCCAAACGGCGTCGGGGCGAGTGGATTCGAACCACCGACCTCCTGCTCCCGAAGCAGGCGCGCTAAACCGGACTGCGCTACGCCCCGTCAAGGACACCATTATACAAATATTTACTGATAAATACAAGTAAAAATTGCTTCTGGCCGAAAAAATTACCAGGTCAGGCTGCGTATCAGCAGCCTGAGAAAAGCAAATGTATCATGAAACAGCCTGATATGACTTTTGCTGTCGTCCGGATAGAGGGTGCTGACGGGAATTTCTTCCATTTTGCCGCCGCTTTTTCCCAGCCGCAAGAGTACCTCCGACTCGAACTGAAAACCGCGCTCACGGCAGCTTTGCCAGACATCGCTGCTCAAATCGTAGGCGCGATAACCGCACTGCGAGTCGTGGATGCGTTGTCCGGCGCCGAGTGAAATGAGCAATGAGGTCAGTTGATTGCTGAGTTGTCTATGCCATGGCATGCCTCTTTGGCGAAACTGGCGCACACCGAGGACGAGTTGGGCGCCGCTGTCGCGGCTGTGGGCAACGAAATCGTCGATATGTCCCGGATGGTGCTGCCCGTCCCCATCCAAAGTGATGGCCCAGGAATAACCTTTCTTTTGTGCCGCCCGCAGGCCGCTGAGCAGGGCTGCGCCCTTGCCCTGGTTTTGTTCATGACGCAGCGTCTCGATGCGGTGAGTTCGCAGAATGGAAGGCGTGGCATCGCAGGAACCATCATCCACGGCGATGACAGACCATCCAGGATGCGTTCTCATGAGCAGGCTCAGGAAAGCTTCGAGGGCGTTCTCCTCGTTATGGACCGGAATGATCAACACAAAGGTTGCATCGCTGCGAGTCGGCGATAGCGTCGTAGCCACAGCATAAGCCTTTCAGGGGATGGCGTGCAAAAAGGTACATGGCTCGCCGCGTTGACTGAGAAAGGACCGCACTTGCGCCAGCGCCGGAATAGCCGTTTTGCCGCCCGCCTGGCGGCATTTCAGCGCGGCGCAGGCGCTGGCAAAGCGTGCGATATCGCCAAGATCAAAGCCGTTCAGCCAGCCAAACAGGGCCGCGCCATGATAAACGTCCCCGGCCCCCGTCGAATCAACCACTTTCACCCTGAAGGCGGGCTGATAACACACTTCATGCGGCGTTGCAAGATAACTGCCCTGTTCGCCGCAAGTTATACCGACCAACCTTGCGCCGTACTTTAAGAGTTTTTGGCAGAGGAGGGGGTAATCCGGATCGTTGCCTGCGGGGGCAAGATAGTCCCGGCTGACGATGAGAATATCAACGAGCCGCAAAAGTTCCGCGGGCACGAAGCGTGGACTGCCAATATCGAGCGAGACCGTTATGCCTTTTTCCCGGGCCCAACGGGCAGCCGGCAGCGCTGCCTCTGTTTCGTGTCCATCGAGATGGAGCAAACGGGCCGGCGTCATCACAGCCAGGAGGTGCTGCACTTCTTCTGCGCTCAGATTGTTGTCGCCTCTTCGATGCAGAAACACAGTGCGGGTCGCGGTATCCTGAGCGCAAAGTATGATCGCGAAGGGTGTGGCGGCAGCGGTGCGGAGCATGTAATCAGAGGCGATGTGCCAGGTATCGAGTTCGGCAAGCAGCCATTCGGCCTGCTGATCGCGTCCGAGTTTGCTGATGAGCGCACAGGAAAGTCCCAGTTTTGACAGTGTGGCCAGGGCCGTCGGCACCGGACCTCCCCCCTGCTGCACCAGACGGGAGAATCTGTTCTTGCTGTTGGCAGCCGGATAGTGGTCAATGAGACAGATATAATCGAGTGAAATGATCCCCAATCCGAGACAGTCGTACATGGTCTACAAAGCCTTGATGCGGTAACCCGAATATTCCGTGTCGTTGTTGAAAATCCAGCCGACGACCTCACCGATTTCGATCGTTTCCGCGGGATAGGAAGTGCGGTCAAAGGCTGCTGAGCCCTGCTCCATGGCGTTTTGACCGGATTGGAGCATGGCGGCGCATCTTTTCCGCCATACGGCCATGTTTTCGCTGCGCAGATCCACCCAGCCCTTCCTGGACCATTTATTGATATTATCCAGTGTGGCGGGCAGTTCCATGGTGCCGCGGTATTCCGGAATATTCATCTTTGGCCCGCGCAGCAGGGTTTTGCCATCGGACAAGAGGATGGGAACACCGATGGAGATGATGGTATGACGGATCGGATGGTGCAGAACATGGTGTTCCAGTGCAAGACTGATCTCGCCGGGATCTGCCGCCATGACGCTGTGCAGTGTAGGGTATTTCACCTTGAGCAGATAGGCTTCGAACAACAACTTGGAGAGTTCCGGAGGCCCCAACTGACCGAGCGCAATACTGGGGGTATGCGTTTCGGATTCAAGCGCGCGCAGCTCCGCGAGGACCGGGGCGCGCAACAGACCTGCGCGATAGCTCGGATCCATGACCGTCGCATCGATGGCGGCGATGACATCCTTGCCCGTATTCATGCCATTAATTTCCAGCACCACAGTCTGGGCAATTTCCTCAGGCGTCAAGAATTCCATTTGATACATGGAGGTGACCGCCTGAAACTCTCCCAGCGTGAAAAAACCGACTTCACCCATATCCACACCCACCATGGTCAATGCGCCGCGGCGCGCATAACCCACGTCCGTGTGCAGATAGAGTTTCTCACGCAACGTGACTTTTTTGGCATGAAACAGATCGACACTTCTTCCTTCCTCCAAAACCATCTTGTTTTCAACTTTTCGATAACCGACCAACGCCGCCGGCTTGACTTCCTTGACGATGGGAGACCTGGGCGTTCTCGCCATGAGAAATAAAAGTCCGGTTTGCGCGAAAGCCATGGCCGCTTGCGACATCAGCAAGGGACTCGGCCGGTCCTCACTGTGCGTATAGGGCAGTGTCAAACCCATGCCACCGGTGCCCGTTGTGCCCACTTTGAGATAGAGTCGGGTGCCAACGCTCACCATCGCATCGTGCAGCAGTTGGATATGGCGGATGAGTTGCGGCAGGGGTTGATTGACGATGAGCGCTTCCATCTTTTGAATCACGGCATCAGAAAGTCCGGGCGCTCTCTTTCCCCGGCGATTCCGCCGCCAACTCCTCATTTCATGGACGAGTTCGACCGAGTTTACAAATAAATCCGCAGAGGTAAAGGCATCCGCGGATTTGTCAGCATCCACAATCACATCGGGTTTGAATTTTTGAATCAAATCGACCATGAGATTTTTGCGCGCGTTCTTGGCGGGATCATCAAAAAGATCACTGAATAAATTTTCAAAGGATTTGTGGTTGAGCAAGATGTCAGCGCGCGATTTCTCCCGCCAACTGCTGCGCAGATAAATGTCCCCCCAGGCACCATCAAAGGTGACGTTGGGGAATTCTTTGCGCAACTTTTGCAGATGTCCGCGAACGTCGCTCTGCCGCGAAGAGACAATCACGATGAGACGCGGCTCAATATCGCGTGCAATTTGACGGACGATTTGGGCGCCGACCAGCCGGTCAGCGCCCAGCACCATGACCTTGCCGGCAATCCGTCTCATACAAAGACCTCAAATTTTGGGGGAC
>DCUM01000020.1:0-45575 GCA_002327255.1 bacterium UBA2214
CAGCCGCTGCAACATCAGCTCAGAGGACGATTCCATCGTGTTGAAAGCCATGAGCCGGCGGCCGTGCAGGGATGTTGTCATCAGCGATTGCATGGTGTCCGGATTGAAATCGGCAATCAAAACCGGGACCGAATCAGCGGGCAGCTTTGAAAATATCACCATAAGCAACTGTGTATTCTATGGAACCCGCGGTATCAGCCTGCTGAGTGTGGATGGTGGTGATCTCAACAATATCACCATATCCAACATATCGATGCGCGATTCCTATGCCGTTCTGGTCATGCGCCTGGGTGCGCGCATGCGGCCGTACAAATTGGCTGAAGAAGAACGGCCGCAAAAACCGGGTGTGTTTCGAAATATTCTGGTCGATAATATCCAGGCAGTGGGGGTCACCGAAAGCAATGATTTCATCTGCGGCATTCCCGATGCAAATATCGAGCATGTCACCTTGAGCAATTTTCGTATCTGTTACAAAGGAGGCGGGCAGAAGGAGGATGCCGAACGGCACATTCCCGAACTCGCGGATGAATATCCGAAAGCAAAGATGTTTGGCGTCCTGCCTTCTTATGGATTTTTCATAAGACATGCCAAAAATATAAAAATCAAAGATATCAGCCTGTCGGTTGATGAAGTGGATCTCCGTCCGGCGATCATGGCAGAGGATGTCTCGGATCTTGAGTTGACGGGGATCCGCGCTTGCACAGGCGAACAGTCGGCCCCCATGTTCTGGTTGAAACAATGCCAGTCGGTGCGCATTCGTGACAGCCGCCCTATGGGTATGGCCGGCGCATTTCTGCGGGTGGAAGGCAGCAGGAGCGACAATATGGTCATTCAGGACTATCCGCGAGGACAGCTCAAGGGTGATAGTATCATCGCAGAGGATGTCCCTGAAAACACCGTTCGTATCAGAAACGATGACTAAAAAAATGGGTGAAATGGAAGAAAAAATCCAAAAGCATCTGGCCTTTTTGCAGAGAAAAAAGGGGTCATCGCTGTTGTTTGGTTGTATCGACGGGTGGGAAAATTTGAGCCGTTATAGCAGCGATACCACTGCTTTCTTTCCGTCCGGAGTCGTGGATATTAAAGATATCACCTGTGAGCGATTCAAGGAGATGTATTGCAGTTATGCAGCGACACCGGGAAATCCGGATGCCTTGCTGCGGACACTGGAACCATTGCCCTTTTTCCCATGGGTTGAGGCTGCCATGGGGTGTACCATCCAATACACCGGCATGAATTTCTGGTCGAGACCAATGGTGGATCATTTTACGCTCCAGGAACTGGAAGAATACGCTGATGCCATACAATGTGGCGATAAATGGCCCAATCATGTCGGTTTAAACATGACGCGCCACAGCGTGCTCGCGACATATGAGACGTGCATTGACTATTTGCATGAAAGATTCTCCCCTTCACATCCCATAGGCCAAACGATTCTTCGCGGCCCGCTGGATGTTGCTGCCGCTGTATTGGGGGATGAGAATCTCATCTATCAGTTTTTCGAGCGGCCGGTACTGGTCAAAAAAATCCTTGCCGTGGCGGCTGATCTGTTTCTCTCATTCATTGCTGCACAAAAAAGGCGAATGCCTGCGTATGCGAATGGTTATGTGATTGGCACCTATTATATCTGGACGCCAGGGACGAACATTCGTCTGCAGGAGGACGCCATGTCCTTGCTCTCTCCCGAGCTTTACCGCGAATTTGTGTACCCGCTGGATTGCCGGATTGCAGCGGCGGCAGATTATACACTGTTTCACCTCCATGCCAGTGCGTTGCATTTATTGGAGATCCTTCTGGAAACGAAAAACATAAGGATTTTTCAGATTTCCAAGGACGAAGGGATTGAGCTGCAAAGCATTCTGGCAAAATTGCAGATGATTCAAAAAGCCGGTAACTGTTTACTCCTGAAGGGACGGTTTACGCTGAGGGAAGCTCAGCTGGCCGTGGAGAATCTGCATCCCGAGGGCTTGTGTATTCAAGCTGTGGTATTGGACGACCATGAAAAAGACGAGATTTATACCTACTTTAACCAAATCGAATCAAGGAGGATGACATGATGCGCACGCAGAAACCATTAATGGCTGTTTTTATTCTGACTCTGTTATGGGCGGTTGCAGGCTGGTCTCAGACGATCGCGCTTTGGCTGTTCGATGAACAGCCAGACATCTATCCGAGTACCACTTTGAGTGACTGGAGCGGGAATGATTATCCCATGGTGTTGGGGCCCGGAGGCCGGATTGTGGCCGGCAAATTCGGAAATGCCCTGGAGCCGGTCGAACAGGCCGAGCATGAACTGGCCAAACAAAGACTGTTACAAACGTATGAGGACCTTTCAGAGGGTGCGCACTTTGGCTATTCCACTCTGCCCACACCGGAAGGAAGAACCGTGCCACCCATGAGCTGGATGAATGCCAATTTCTGCGCCCTGATGACCAGTGGCGAAAATCATTTGCGCAAAGAGGTGCGTTTTGTCCCGGTGACCCAATCGAAACTCAATCTCGGTGCGTTTGACTGGAGCGTGGAATTCTGGTATTTGCCCGTTCTGGACACCCCAACAGAGGGTGTTGTATTCGAAATCGGCCAGGGGCCACGGGGGGAGAACGACCGGGTGACGCGGCTGCTGCTCAATGCTGACCGCAAAAGCTTTACTTTACAAAACGCGCCGGGCAGCATGGAATTGCATATCCCTTCGAATGCACGGGCGCTCAAGGCGGGTAATAACAGGTGGTGTCATCTCGCGTTTGTCTATTCGGTTGCGGATCGGCAGTTGAGCCATTACGTGAATGGTCAGAAACAAACAGCGAGCGCCGAGTGCCTCATCCAATCCCTGCAACCGGGAGAGGAAGATTACTTTAGCCTCGGCCGGGATGGATATTGGCAGCGGCCCTTGCCGGGTAAAGTGGATGAACTCCGTTTTTCCCTGGGCAGGGTTTATACAAGGAATTTTACCCCACCGGCAAGTTTTGCTCCGAATTCAGCGCCAGCAGGTCTCAAAGCCGGACCACCCTTGCTTTTTTCCGGAGACAAAAAGGGGGTGGTTCCGCTGGAAAGCCGAAAATACCTGTTCATCGATGACGCCATTATAGATAAAATGGAAAATATAGCCTTTGTGGTCAATCCGCCCCGGGTAGAGGAGTGTGTGATCGACAGCATCGAGGGGCAATTCCGAAAACATTTGAGTGTGATTGAAGATGAAGAGGGAGTGATACGTCTCTACCACGGTGGTCCGAATGACTGGCTTGAAGTGCATACTTCCAGGGATGGCATTCATTGGGAGACACCCCATCTGGTGCAACCTTACAAAAGCCGGCGTAATTATGTCGTAACCGAACCAACGGCCATGGGTAATGTGTTCATCGATCCCAATGCACCTCCAGAAGCAAGGTGGAAGTTCATCAGTGATTTTGACCGCCGCGGCATTTTTCTCTATTCTTCACCGGATGGATGGTCGTTCAAACGCTATAAAACAGCAATTTTGCCTTTCCGGTCAGGATCACAATCCAATTCCTTCTATGATGAACAACGGCAGGTCTATGTGACTCTGAACCGTTCGGACCTGGGCGCCACGCCCAGCGGCAAGAGTTCTCGCATGTTTGTCTTCAGTGAAACAAAAGAAATTGACAAACCCTGGCCCTTCAAGCCGATCAGTCTCGCCGCCTCACTGGAGATAGATGAAAGAGTGCCGTTACGCAAACCGCTGCCCCACTATCTTGACAATGGGCCGCTCACCCCCAGTGGGTTTGGTGTAGAATATCCGATCCTGTTTGCGCATGATGCGACCATTGATCCGCTGGCAACGGATATTTATGTTCCCAAAGCGATGAAATACCCCTGGGCGCTGGACACCTATATCGCTTTTCCCCAGGTCTATTTTCATTATGAAGACGATGGACCGATCAGCAGGCAGATTTTGTATCATCCAGACAGGCGCTTGGGTTCAGGTACCATCGAAACCCAGGTCTCGGTCAGCAGGGATGGGCTGAATTGGAAGCGGTATCCCCGCCCGGCCTATGTCGGAATCGGCAAATACGGCAACCGTGATCTGCAACAAATTTACATGGCCCACGGCATGGTGCGTCGGGGGACGGAAATCTGGCAGTACTTCTTCGGCGAAACCCGTTTTCATTCTTCCTGGCAAAAGGACGGTGAGTACATCCGGGCTATCTATCGCACGGTACAGCAACTGGACCGATTCGTCTCCGCGGATGCACCCTATGACCATGAAGCGTTGATCATAACCCGGCCAATGACGTTTACCGGGGAACGGCTGATTCTAAACATTGATACCGATGCAGCAGGGTATGCCCAGGTCGGTTTTCTGGATGAGAAGGGAGAGCCCATCGAGGGATTTGCTGTGGATGACTGCGTTTATATCAACGGCGATTTTTTTGATAAAGAGGTGGAATGGATATCGAACATCGCAGCATTTGGCGGTTTTGAAGGGAAATCGGAAGAAGAGATCTTTGCAGAAGCCGGCAAACTGACATTTACCCGTGACGTATCGCCTTTGCAGGGGCGGACATTGCGCCTGGTGTTCCGGTTGCGCGGCGCCAAGCTCTACGCCATGCAATTTGCGGAAAAATAGCATGTGACTCGCACAAAAACAGGGGGCAAGAAGCTCAGGCCGCCTTTAGGGTGGACCCTGAAGGCCAATTATCAAATCAATGAGGTGTTGCTGTGAAATCGTATGCTATTCTTGTTGGTCTTTCAGCGCTTCTGCTTGCCTGCACGGCTGACCCGCTACCCACTTCGGCGCAGATCGGTCCCTTCACGGAACAGGTTCCATCTGATGACTACTTTGGGATCTATTATGTCTCGGCAGAATCCGGATGCGACGCAACAGGCGATGGGTCGGTGCAGAAACCCTGGCAAACCTTGCCGTTTGCCCTGCGGCAGATCACCAATGCCGGCCCTGAAAGACACTATGCGGTGCAGGTCGGTGAAGGAAAATACCAGAGTGAGACCCTGCAAATGGTCAGCCATGTGGACTTGTATGGCGGTTTTGCGTCAGGAACATGGCTGCGGGATATTTTGGCTCATCCAACCATACTCGAAGGCCAGGAAGGGCAACGGATATTGCTCGGCGCTGATCACGCCACCCTGGATGGCTTTTATATCACCAAGGGCAAATTCCGCGGCAAGGGGGCTGGCATTTATTGCGACGGCGTATCGCCAAACATACGCAACAACATTTTCCGGTCGAACCGTACTCTGGCGCCTCTACACTGGAACCCAAGGTATCTTCATGAGGTGGCCCATGACGGCGGGGCGATCTATTGCTGCAATGGTTCAGCGCCTGTGATCGAACAGAATATCTTTGGTGGTAATGAGACGGAAAACGGCCGCGGTGCAGCCATTGCATTTCAGAGCCGCTGCAGCGGCCGCATCAGTCGCAATGTTTTCATCAAAAATATCACCGGTACAAACGATCCCATGCGCAGCAGTGATGGCGGCGCCATATCCCTGTTCGACTGGTCAAATCCGCTCGTGGAGGATAATATCATTCTCAATAACCAGGCCCTGGCATCCAATGATGCCGGCGGCCTGTTTGTCGCGCTCTGGTCCGCTCCGGTCATCCGGCGCAATATTTTTGTCGGTAACAGCTGCAGCGATGATGCAGGTGCCCTGTTCGTTGGCGGTCAGGAACACCGCTATGATGCTCCGCTCGATGCACTTCCCGGCAAGGATCAATTTTTTGTAACCATCGAGGACAATCTCTTCATTGGCAATAGAAACCCCAGCATGAATTCCGGTGCCATGCGCTTTACCATGGAGAGCCGCGGCGCTTTCAGGGATAATATTGTGGCGCATAATTCCGGGATCTATTTTCAAAGGTGTGAAGCTGCGGTGGAGCGAAACATCATTTTGGATGATTTCCTGCTCGTCGAAACCAAGGCCGGATTGGCACCCTGTGTGGTGAAGAACAATATACTCTGGGGCGATCTGAATGTGGAAGTTGAAGCCGAGATAAAGGAAAACAATGTCAGGGATAAACGGCCCGGTAATATCAGTCAAGCACCGCTTTTCAAAGATGATTGGATGAATATCAAAGTGATCAGTTCCAGCTACAAACCCGGAGAGGCTGAGACCAATATGTTGATCACCGGGCAAAAATTGACAAAAAATGCACTGGTGAACCGGATCGTCAAGGCCGGCGACCGCTGGGGTGTGGTCAAATCCAATAACCGCAAGGACGTGCAGGTCTGGGGGGACTTTTCAGGCTGTCTGGAAATGCTGGTTCTTCCCACGTATGAGATGGAGTGATCCTGTTAATTAAAACAGGCAGCAACGCAACGACCTGAAATTCTCCGAACAACAAGATGAGGACGCCCGATGAAAAGAACCTGTGCTCTATTTTTGATCGTCATTTTTGGGATGGTACCTGCGCTGAATGTACATGCGCAGACCTGCACACCCGAGCGGATTAATAAATGCATCGAATTGTTGCAGGACGGGCAGCCGGTATACTATGCAGATGTGTATGGCGGTTATGAACTGGGTAAAGAGTATGCGCAGACGTGGGCTGATTTTATTTATTTCAACATGGAACATAATCCGGTAGATTTTGGTCTCTTGCGTGAATTCATGAAGGGGCTGGTTGACGGTGGCCCCACCCCCAGCGGTCACCGAACCCCTGCAGTCATTGCTATCGTCCCGGTTTTGGGGCTGGATGCAGAGACATTTAAAGGCGGCTCCTGGATGGTGCAGCAGGCGCTGGCACAGGGTGTACACGGCCTGCATTTGTGCCGCGCCCAGAGCCCGGAGGCCGTCAAGCTGTTTGTTGCAGCTGCGCGTTACCCGTTTCAAACCTCGGATGCCAACCACCTCGAAGGCGTGCGCGGATGGGGTAGTCAAAAATTTGCGGCCTGGGTTTGGGGACTTGACGACAAGGAGTACCTGAAAAAGGCCGATGTTTGGCCCCTCAATCCGGATGGCGAAATCATGCTCGGTCTGAAAATAGAAGACAAAATGGCCCTGAAAAACGCAAGCGCAAGCCTCGCCATTCCCGGCATTGCCTTTGCGGAACACGGTCCACGGGACATGGGCCTCTCCTATGGCTATCTGGACGGCCGCGCTGATCCGCCGGTGCCACCGGAAGTGGCTGCGGCCGGGGATAGCGTGCTGGCGATTTGTAAAGACAGGGGCGTTTTCTTTCTCGATAACGTTTTGCCCGATAATGTCAAGGCACAAATTGACAAGGGTGTGATGATCGGCGCCGGCAGACGGGAGGATTCGGCGGAAATCGGCCGCCGCTACACAAACCGGAAGATGCCCTGGTAAAAAGTCAGAAGGCGACCTTGCGAGATCGCGTAAGGCGCGTGTCATGATAAATTTAATGACGGTTCATCTAACCTGAATTATTCGTATATACGGAAATTGATGCGTCTCTTTTATTAATTGTTAATTGTTTGTAGGAGCCGCCTCCTGGCGGCGATCTTCGGCAGCAGGAGCCACCTCCTGCCATCAAATATAAATTTTATAAATAAACCAGGCTAACAACATTATAAACGAGCCAAGAGGAGGCAAAGCATGTCAAAAGAGCAGATTAAAACCGGAGAGGCAGTGCCCGCTATACCGACCACTTTTTGGGGTTATATCAAGAGTTTCGGTCCAGGACTGGTGGTGGTTCTGACCTGGTTGGGCGCCGGAGATCTGGTGAACTCGGCAACGGCAGGCAGTAACTATGGGTATGCGTTAATGTGGGGATTGGCGCTATCGTTGCTGTTCAGATACTTTATTGTCGATGTCATCGCCCGTTACCATCTCTGCAACCAGCACGGTGAAACCGTGATATCCGCGTTTAAACGCATTCATCCCATTGTGCCGATTCTACTGGGAATCGCTGTCTTTGCCTTCGGTCACATCTACTCTTCCTACATGATCAAGGGAATCGGTGAGGCAACCCACTACCTGGTCTATGGATTTGGCCCTTCCTGGCTCTGGTCGTTATTTTGGGTGAGCGTGATCGGCATTCTCGTTTTTTCCGGACGGTTCGATCGGGTGCAAAAAGTTTTTTACGCAACCCTTGCCCTGCTCACCCTCTCCCTGATCGGCATTGCGATTTACAGTGGTCCAGATGTGGTCGGCATCGCGCGTGGCACTTTTTTGTTCGAAATCCCGGAGGATCAAGGCAGCTTCAGCGCCTTGCTGATCATCGTCTCACTGGTCGGTGCCGTGGCCGGGTCGGTCGCCAATTTGCTCTATCCCTATTTCATGCAGCAGAAGGGATGGAGCGGTCCGAAGTACCGCAAGGTACAGCGTTATGATCTTCTGTTCGGCATCATCATCATCATTGTCCTCGATCTCGCCGTATGGGTCGTGGGCGCAGAATTGCTCCACCCCAAAGGACTCACTATCAGCTCCATAGACGATTTGGCCAATCTGCTGGTCATAGCGCTGGGTAAAGCGGGGGGGGTTATTTTTTACGTTGGTGTTTTGGCGGCCCTTTTCAATGCACTGAGTGGGGCAGCAATGGGGTATAGCTATTTGCTGGTGGATATTATCCACAAGATAAAAACCGATGAAAAACTGCCCATTGACAAGGACAAAGTGGGGAAAATGACAAGCTACAAAGCCTTTGTTCTGTGGTGTCTGGTGTCGCCGCTCATCTGGCTTGTCCCTGGAATGCCCGATTTTATCACCATGACGGTCCTGGGCAACGCTGCTTCGGCGGTGTTGTTTCCCGTTATTTCCCTGGCGTTGTGGTACATCACCGCAACACCCAAATTCATCGGCAGGGATTTTACAAACAAATGGTGGGAGAATGTAATCATCGCCATCCTGGTCATCGTTGGATTTGTCATGTCGTATTATTCAATTGTCCAGATTGCCGAAAAAGTGCTGCAACTTATATAAGATTAATTTTTTGTTTATTGGTAGCAGAAACCCGGATTCGATGTTAACGGGCAAACTCATCAGGAAATTGCCCCTCTTCGGGTTACCGGTTTAACTTGATAACACCGAATCCGGGAGAAACTCATAACAATTGGAGCATACCAGCATGATGACCCGCAAATTTCACATGGTGCTACTGATTTGTGTGAGCACAAGCCTGCTCATCGGGCCGATGGCGCTCGCCACGGATCTTGTTCATTTCGCTACGGGCTACAAGATCGGCGAGGTCACACAATCCGCTGCCGTCATCTGGACAAGACTGACCGCAGAACCGGAAAGGAACTGGCAGGGTATTATCGCCAAGCCCCACGAGAGTCCCACCCGCGTCATTACAGAAATTCCGGAAATCCCTGTCCACCTCTGGGAGGGATCAGCCCGCGGCATATCCGGCCAGGTCAGGGTGCTCGTCTCTCCATCACCCCTGTTTGAGAACGCAATAACCACTGCCTGGGAGGTGGCATTGCCTGAGCAGGATTTCACCCGGCAATTCACTCTGAAAGGTTTGCTCCCTGATACGCGTTACTACCTCTCTGTCGAGGGGCGCGCTAACAAGAACAGTCCAATAACCAGGAGTGCAACCGGCAGCTTCAATACGGCCCCGGATCAGGAGGCCATCAAAAGCGTATGGTTCGCCGTCAGTTCCTGCCAGATGTATGCGCACCGGGATCATCGGGAGGGTTTCAAGATCTATCAGTCGATGCAGCGGGTCTACAAATCCCTGCCGGACTTTATGATACGAGCGGGAGATTCCGTTTACTATGATCGGGACAATCCCCGCGGCAAAACCGTGGAGTTGTGCCGACTCCATTGGCAGCGCCACTATTCACTGCCTCTGCTCAGGGAATTCCACTTCCATGTGCCTACCTATTGGATGAAAGACGATCATGATACGTTTTTCGACGATTGCTGGAGAACCTATGACGCGCCATGGATTGCACCATTGACTTTTGAGCAGGGTGAATCGCTCTTTGAAGAACAGACGCCCTCCCCCCAGGGTAACCTGAGGTACCGGACGGTCAGGTGGGGGAAACTGGTTCAGGTTTGGATGCTGGAGAGCCGGTCGTATCGATCATCGAATGACATGCCGGATGGCCCGGACAAAAGCATCTGGGGCAGCGAACAAAAAGCATGGTTGCAGCGCACATTGACCGAGAGTGATGCCACATTCAAGGTCATCGTCAATCCTACCGCGATCGTTGGACCGGATAACCCCGATCAGGAGGACAACCACGCGGATGCGGCTTTTTATCACGAGGGCAATGCTTTCCGCCAGTGGACCCGGGAAAATAATCTGGCCCATCTCTATATTATCAATGGCGACCGTCACTGGCAGTATATGTCCACCGACCCCAAGAGCGGATTACGTGAATTCTCCTGCGGACCCTCTTCGGATATGCATGTTCTCAAGGGACCCGGATACGATGTGAAGTACCACTCTTTTTATCGGACGGGTGGCGGATTCATCAGTGTGGTGGTATCACAAGGCGAAAAAAAGGTATTGGCCAAACCCCAGCGGATCATTGTGGAAGAAACAGTACCGACCATAAATTTCAGATTTCATGACGTGGACGGGAACATTCTTTTCGAATACCGTGATACGGCCCTCTCACTGCAATAGCGCCTCAAAAGGCTGCGGTCATGCATGATTTATTCAATGATGATCACCACGATATCCATCACATTGGTCCGTGTCGGCCCCGTGAGAATATGGCCGCCGGCTTTGTGAAAAAAGCAGTAGGCATTGAATGATTGGAGGTATGCGGCCGGATCCATAGCCTTGTCAAGCGCACAGGCCACTGTTTGTGAATTCACAACCGCCCCGGCGGCGTCCGTCGGCCCATCCGTGCCATCGGTGCCGGCACACAATACGGTTATACCCGGATGATGCTGAAGAAGTTGGGCGGTCAACAAGGCAAGGTGCTGATTCCTCCCGCCCAGCCCATCGCCCGTTACTCTGACCGTCGTCTCCCCGCCGAACAATAAGCAGACCGGTTTGCGGAGGCGGCGGGTTTTCCTGGTTTGCAGGGCGGTTTGCACCAGCCGTTCCGCAACGACGGAGACGTCACCCTGCAGTTCATCATCGTAAATGAGGCAATCGAGTCCCAGCCCGATTGCCTTCTTTTGCGCGGCGGCAAGTGCGTGTCTATTGGAACCAATGATCAGATTCTGCGTCCGAATGAAGAGAGGATCACCGGCTTTGGGCGTTTCAGGTCTGATCCCGGCGGCACCTTCCTGCAGATATTGCAGAAGATTTCCGGGAACGGATGAGACCAGATGGTATCGATCCAGGAGAGCAAGGGCGTCCTGATAGGTAGTGGGGTCAGAAGTGGTCGGCCCCGATGCGATCACATCCAGAGAATCGCCAGGTACGTCCGATAAAACAAGACTGGTCAGGGCGGCTGGATCGGCAGCCCGGGCAAGTCCTCCTCCTTTTACTTTGGAAAGATGTTTGCGCACGGCGTTAATCTCCTCGATACGTGCGCCACATTTTACCAGGATATCGTTGAGCCGGATCATTTCATCCGGAGAAGAGCCCTCAGGAAAATCAGTCAGTAGTGCGGATCCTCCACCCGACAGCAAACAGATTATCAGGTCGCTTCGGGTGGCCGATTGCGCCAGCCGCATTATTCGGGCGGTTGCTGCGAAGCCATTCACATCCGGAACAGGATGGTTGGCTTCTGTGACCCTGACAGACTGCAAGGCGCATCCATGACCGTACTTGACAATAACCTCTCCACCCGAAATCCGCCAGCCCAGCAGATTTTCAACTTCCAGCGCCATCAGAGCGCTCGCCTTGCCCGCACCGATCACATAGATATTCGCCAATCTCTTTAATGAATACCTGCGGCGGCCAAGCATCAGCTCATCCCCCACCACCCGCAGATGATCCCGTATCAGCTTGTCGGGAAGAACGCCATCGATCCCCGCCAGAAATATTTGTTCGGCAATTTTCTGATAGTTCATACTGCTCTGTAACAATTAGCTTTACTCCAACAATGAGTTGAAAACCGGGTATTCGGGGTCGGACCTCAGCCGATATATATTTTTTATGCACTTAAGCTTTACAAATGGGCCCAAAAGGGGCTTAAGTGGCGTTTTTTATAGGGGAAAAATAACAGGGATGGCATAGAGGGACTTTCTATTTTTTAACTCGCAAATGTTCATGCTATTATTTGCGATCCATCAACATTCGGGCACGGGAGTTTCATTAATATTGCAAATTTTGCCGCGAATGTCAAGAGGCAGAACGGTGAGGCAACAGGATGGATGTTCATTTAAAAGTTTGACAGCTCCATCAGTTTTCTGTCTATTATAACTTCGAGATGAGGACATCAGCAATTTTTTATGCTCAAATAAGCAAAAAAAATTGTGTCTTCTGGCATTGCTTTCGCGAGATAAAGGGAGAACGACAAAATCGGTAAACCTTATGAAAAGTGGTTTGTCAGCACCCGTTTCATCCTGTCAATTTTTACTGCCCCTTGGCAGCGGCAAGGCATATAGGTCATGTACGTAGCCATTTGGGCTTGTGATAGAAAAAAGACGCACTGGCTGCTGATCGCCTATATGAATTTTACCATCGGATCCACATATCCATCATTTTATCAAAGCAAACCGGCCGCTCTTTTGTCCAATACCCGGTGCTTCTACGTGGTATAGATATATGCCCGCTGCGACATCCAGATTATCCTTGGATGTCAAGTCCCAGGAATGGTGGCCATCCTCAATGGGCGCGAGATGATCGAGCGTGCGTACGAGTTTGCCATCGAGCGTGAAAATTCGGATGGTGCATTGTGCAGGTAAATGAATGAAATCAACCCTTCTTTCACCGCGTCCAGAAGTAAAATAGAGGGGTTTTTCCCATGACGCAGAGGCGACATACGGATCAGGAACCACCGCGATCTTGTCCAATTCCGTTCTGGCTCTGTCCAAGCTCAAGTTCGCTTTTTGGGTAGAAAAGGTATACCTGTCGCGCGCCGTAAAATTCTTTGCCATGGGTTTAACGCGTAAATCGGAGCCACCCATGGGCAGAACAAAAGTCGTGTCGTTCATTTCTCGATCCGCTTGAATGAAACGCAGGGTGGCGATACCATACTGCTCGCCATGATATTTTTTCGTCAATGTGATTCGTTCACCATGAGCCACACTTCCATAACGCAGTGCGCTCTCCGCAACGATACCCAGTGTATCACCATCCTCCATATCAAGTGCTGCAAAATTTACAGATGGTGCACCAGGAAAAAGTGAAACGACTGGAGAGACCGCCTCATTAAAAAATTGCAACCGCAATGTGGAAGGACAAGCGCCGTTACAAATTTTATAAAAAACCGACGGTTGGGAGGGCAATTCAGCGATAACCTGCAGAGGGGTGTTCACAAAATCGTTCACTGTGCTGCTGTTACGGCCTTTGAAATTCCGCCATTCAGCGGTCAGCGTCTCACCCGGAAGATAATTTTGCATCAGCAGTACCATACCCGAAAAAATACCGGACTCTATTTTTTCAACGTCCTGAAATTTTGTGTGAGCAAAAGGATTTTCACTTATCGTCGTCTGTGGATATGGCTTTTCCAATAACAGTCTCGAATCGGTCACATCCCAAATTTGATACGTCCTGGTCTCGCGATTGACCAGTGTGTCGGTAAAAGCAAGTTGATATTGATGCCCTGATTGCAATGAATCCGGATTCGTTATGATCACTTCCACCACGCCATTGGATGGTCCCGTGTGTTCCAATGGGCTGTCCAAATCTGCGTGCCTGGTGCCAGCGGCAGGTGCATTGGGAACCACGACAGCCGTGTTACGATCATGGAAAATAATATTGCCAACAGCATCCTGCGTGATTGTTTTGCTGTTTTGAACGGGATAGATGGGTTTGTAGCCATCCCGGGGGTGCCGATCTGACCAGCCCCTGGCATAAAAATCATAATCATATCCCTTGTCATAGGCAACAATGGCATAATAATAGGTCCTGCCGTTCTGGACGTCGGTGTCAATATAGAAATGCCGCAAACCGTTATCATTTCCCATATTGAAATGCGCGCCATTACCCGGATCCAATACCACTTTATCGACGACATTACCCATCGCGTCAATCTTGCCGGTTATTTGGGCACCTGCCGCCACTGGATGGGGACCGGTCAGGCCATCCTTGAGATCGAATTGCGCCAGGGGCTGATAATAAAAAGGATTTCCATGAACATCCGTGATGGTTTTTATTTCATTGAATTCCGGATCGGTCGCTTTGTAAAGGAGATACCCTGCAAAATCGTAACCATAAATTTCATCCCAGGAATTTTCTGCGGCGGAGTCCCATGAGAGGATCACCTGCTTATCTGTTGGGTAGGCATATAATATTGGTTTTATGGGGGGTGTCGCGAACCGGTAATTATCATTATAGATGCGCTGCATAATCGATTTGTTGCCGAGGATGTCGCTTTCGCTGTTCCCGAATACCACAGCCACTGAAAAACGTTCAGTTTGACCAGGCCGCAGCGGAAAGTACCCGGCGCCGTAAGTGAACTCGACATTTCCGCCGAGTTCTATGCGCTGTTTGGGTTGTATGGGACGTTTCGTGATCCAGCCATCCGTTGAATATTCAAAAGTCCCCGGTACCGTACGCTCAAAGAGCATGCGGTCATCCTTGAGTTTGTAGCGATTTACTTGTGCGGGGGTGAAACTCGTCAAGCCGATTTGGTCTGATTCATCCAGATCCGTGCGATCAAAATTGGGTTCACCGTCATCGGGAATTCCATTTGACTCAGTGCCATCACTGTCTGGACCAGGATAACCTTCCTCTCCGGGCAAGAGACCATCCGAACCGGTGTCATGATAGCGGGAATCCCAATCGCCATCTTCATCGCCTGACCAGTGACTGCGCGGTTCACCATATTTTTGCATCATAAATTGGCTCGCATCATTCACCAGCCAGATGCCGCGGCCGCTGGATCGACTCTCATCAATCAAACCATCCTCGTCATTATCGATCCCGTCACTATCAATACCGGGCGATTCCAGAAAGGCAAATCCAAAATATCCGCTCTCTGCACTGAGGCGATCCCATTGGTAGGTGATATTGATATCGCCACTGGGATCAAATGACATATAATCATTGAGCGGTCCTGCGACATCTGCGTCTACATACATGCCGAAAACAACATCATTTAAAGTATAAGGGCTGGTATTGGTGATATCATAGATAACAATCAGAATATCTTCTGCCAGCGGATCGCTCCATTGATAACCACGTACTTTGACTTGCAGCCCCAATCCCCCTTTGCTGGAGTCTTCCGGAAAAGGGTAATAGGCGGATTCGGTATTATTCCAGTCTACCATGACATAATAACTTTCCTGGTCGGCAATGGGCGCTGCCTGGAATTCTCCATTCCACAGGCCGTCGCGGCTGCCTTGTGCACCGGGATAATCGTACCTCCAATGCTGTGGCCAAGTCTCACGAATATTGCTCATGGCGACCGACTGCTGCGCTTCAGGCAATAAATTGTTATAATATCCAGGCAGCGGTTCCCAGCTATACGTGTAGGCGCCTGTAGGATTTTCATCCAGATTATAGGGATCACTAAAACTTTCAGTAAAGATATAATACTGACTCGATTTTTCATCGACGATGCGCGCGCCCGCGAACATGACGAATTCAAGTCCGTATTCATTCCCGCTTCCTTTGGGCCATTCCATGCTGGGCTTTTCAGTCCGGTGGCCAAGGTTGCCATAATTGCCGAAGCGGGTCCGAATCAGATTACCATTATGAATGCCCGTGACGCGATTTTCTACGAGTTCAAGATGTTGTGCGGATGCTGGTCTTAAAATCGCGAGTAATATACTGACCCCAAACAGATATCGTAGACGACGGTTCATCTCAACGCTTTCCTCATCGTACAAGAATCATTTTTTTGGTTTGGACGCTGCCAGCCATTTGTAATCGGTACACATACACGCCTGATGGCGCCATTTCATCAGATGGGGACCTTCCATCCCAGATTTGGCTATGATGGCCCGATGATTTGATCTCATGTAGAAGATGACGGACCAGCTGCCCGTAAATATTATAAACATCAATCGTGACCTCTCCTGACTTGGGCAGATAAAAAGAGATGGTGGTGCTGGCGTTGAATGGATTCGGATAATTTTGTTGTAATACCGGTTGTTGCGGGAATTGAGCGTATTGGTTTTTCTCCACCCCGGTATCATCTCCGGGCAGAACCAGCAAATATTCATAATCCCACGGCGGTGACTGTGGTTTGATCATGCGCGTTCCCGGTCCTTCCTCTTCTTCAAAATAGTAATGCAGGCTTGCGTAACCAGTGCCCTGCGCATCAAAATAGAGATGCCTTATCGGACCGTGCTGGTAGCGCAGGGGGACTGGCTGCCAGGTTTCACCCGCATCATTTGTGAAGAGCAAGCCGTTTTCATAACCAGCCCAACCTTCCCGTTGATTTTTGAAGGCAACTGCATAGATGGTCTCTTGAGTCCCGCTGTTGGTTTTGCGCCATGTTTCACCGCCGTCCGTAGATTTGAGGATTCTGCCAAACTCACCCGTGACGAATCCGGTATCCGCTGAGATGAAATGTATTCCCCAAAGGTCATCTGCAACACCACTATAGATACTTTTCCAACTCAGTCCGGCATCCATGGTCTTCAAGATATTGCCATCGCTGCCGATGACAAGTCCGATGCGGTTATCGATGAAAAAGTGGCTATTAATCATGGGATTGGAGGCGTCAAATGGCGAGAGTTGGTTCCACAGGCCTGAAATCTCGATCTTTTGAAAAGAACGGGCGCCATTTGAACTGAAATAGTAAACAAAAGTCACGACCTGGACTGAGCCACTCGTTTTAATTTCCAGTGTATAAGAAATCACGGTATCAGGGGTCAGAAAATATAGCCTCCATGGAGGAAAAGCTGTGATAGGGCCATACAACTGATGCCAGGTTTGCCCCCTGTCAATCGATTCATACATATAGTAGAAATTGGAGGGTGGTGTTTCAAAATATTCCCATAATAATTCGCCGATAGGAAATCCAGGTCTTGCATGCAAATCAGGATAAATCATTGCGCCGCCCGAATCCCTGAATTCAGGTTCCAGGTTCTGCCAGGTGCGTCCATAATCTGATGATCGCAGCCATATCCTGTTTTTTTGAATTTGATCGATCTTGCTGGTCAGCAGAATGCCGTTTCCAGCAAATCTTAATCCATCAAAACCCCGCTGCGCTGCATTGGGGAACTCCCAGGATTGACCGCCATCCAGCGAAATCATGAACTCGCCGCGACTGGCATTTTTGATCACTTTATTCGGCGTAACAAAAAAGAATCGTCCATTTTGCGCCATGACCTCATAATGGGAGGAGAGTATGCACTTCCAGTTTTTCCCATTATCCTTTGTATAATAGGGTCCATTCGGCATGGGGGACCCGGCCGCATTATAGCCAGCGCTCTGCGTGAATAATCCATGCCCAAACCCATCGAAACAGAGTTGCTCGATGCTGGTTGAACTTCCGCTTTTGATCGACAAATCTTCATAATTCGTGTTTATTATCTGGATTTCCAGCCACGAATTGCCTCCATCCGGCGTATGCAAAAGCACGGGGCTGGTCAAATAATCCGAAATAATTTTGCTGCCGCCGATCCAGCCCTTTTGTTCGTCGAGGAAAAAAACATCATTAAAATGATAATTATATTTGGCGTTCAATAATTCGGGAGAGAGATTTCCCCATGAAGCCCCACTATTGCGGCTGAGCAGCCAGGTGCGATTTTTTCCTGTGATGCAAAATGACGAATCGTTGATTCTGGCAATGCCTTTAAGCTCCTCACGCGAATTGCTGATTTGCTGCAGCCAATTCTCACCACCATCACTGGAATGGAGTATCAGTCCTTTCTCGCCGACAATCCATCCATGCAGGCTGTCACTGAAAATAACACGATTCAGATTATTGGTATAACGAATGATCTTTTGCTCCCATTTCTCTCCGCCATCGCCGGATTTTAAGATTAAGCCGTTTTGTCCGACGATGAAACCCGTTTTGCCGGATACAAAGAAGACATCGCGCAACGGGGTGAGCCAGGGAATGGGGATTATTCGCCAGGTTATGCCGCCATCCGACGTCTTTTGAATAGTCCCATAATCACCAACAGACCAACCTGTATGCGCATCCATGAAAAAAAGGCCGGTCATTTGATTGGTGGTTGCGCCTGGCGGCAGTATCTGCTGCCAATTACCCTGGGCATCAAGGTTTGCCGCTCCAAGAGCTGAAATGAATAAAATGGCCGTTAGCAATAAACGCATGGACATTGGTGAACCCCATCCAGTTACTAATATCGCTTTATCCCTTTTAGAATCGTAATCCGCAGCTGAAGCGATTGACATTTTCCAGGATGCCATGAGATTGGTAGGCATAATCCAGCATCATCAGAGCGCCGCCTGCATAGATTTTGAGTCCTGCGCCCAGGGACAGGCCGCTGCTCTCCTGAAAATCCTTTTCCAGAAGAGATCCATATCCCGCACGCAAGGCATAAGTGCCCATGAAAAGGTATTCGGCGCCGGCATTCAAGCTTTCGCTATTATTCGCCGGGTGCAACAAGTCAATGGCTGTGGTGAAGGAATTACGCTTTGATTCAAATACTTTTAGCGCCAGTCCAAACCGGAACAGCAGTGGCAACGAGAAGGCATCTGTTTCCAGTTGTGCGGGCAATTGTGAGCTGGAATAGTGATTTTCGTCCACATCAATTTTTTGGGCCAGGCTTCTGCCCCGCAAGCGCAGATCTGACCCAAAATTGGCAATCTGCACGCCCAGCGTGAGCCGCTTGAAGAAGGACGGGTTGTATAAAGCACCCAAATCAACGGCGCCGGCAGAAGCAGAGGAATGATAAATTTGTTGATGAATATACCTGGCGGTAAAACCCATCACGAATTGATCCGTGAATTCATACGAATAGCTCAGCGCTAACGCCAAATCGGACGCAGAATAGTAATCTCCAGTGCCTTCTGGCTGATCGATGGTGCGGACCACTTGATCCGGCATGCCAAGGTAGGTTACGCCAAGACCGAAACCATGGCGGCCGGCAGACGCAACCGCGCCGGCAAATTCATGATAGATGTCCAGGAACCAGTCGCTATGATTAAGAATGATCTCCGTATGCTCGCAGCGGCTGAGGCCCGCGGGATTCCAGTAAAGCGCTGATGCATCATCAGCTATTGCAGCGAACGCCCCGCCCATCGCAACAGCGCGGGCGCCGACGCCAATATTCAAAAAGGACGCGGAGGTAGTGCCCACATTGCTGACAGCCCCGTGATATCCCGCTGTCTGCGTCCAAGAATAATTACTCATCAAGAAGCAGCTGATGACAATTATCTTTATTCTCATCACGGCGCCTCCGCTTTTTGATCGCCCAGTCTTACGGTCAAGCCCGCCATCACCAGACGGGGCGCGCTGTAAAAATCGGGCCGGCGATTGCCCAGTTGATAATTCAAGGTATGCGTAAAACCCGCCCTGCCGGTATCCGTGAATACATCGATCTCATTCTTCGCGTCAAACAGATTGTAGATTTTAATGAACACGGCTGATGCAAAATAGCGGCTGCTCAGTGAATAATTGGCGTAAAGATCTGCATTGAAGGAATGAGGTTTACGCGCACTGTTTTCAAAAGCCGTCCGCAAAGCGCGATCAGGGTCCGTTGGCGTGTACGGAAGTCCTGATCCTGCCTGCAAAACCAGGGTTATCCCACGGCCTTGGGACAAGGAATAGGTGAAGGAACCGTTCAGTGTATGGCGCTGGTCCCAATCGAGAGGCAACACCTGTTTTTCACTCTCGCGCGGCGGTGTGCCCTGATTGTCGGTATAGACCGCAAAGGGGTCCGAAGCATTTCCCCGCGCCAGCTGGTAAGTATAATCCAGATTGACGGCCAAGCCCTGAACCGGTCTTTTTTCCAAGGCTATCATGAAACCGCGCACATTGCCATAATCGCGATTAATGTACCTGGCATACGCTTGACCGCCTTTCAACCGTATGATCTCCTGGCCAAGCAAATTTTTGATATCTTTGAAATAGATAGCCGCATCCAGGGCCATATCAGCAGCCAGCGCATGCTGGATTCCCGCTTCCCAGCTAATGGTGGTTTCAGGTTTGAGATCAGGATTGCCCACCATGGTTGAGAGTGACCCCAATTGGATCTCATATTCAGAATTCCAATAGAGGGATTTGAAATCTGGTATTTGAGAAAAATGTCCGTATGAGAAATGAATGACGCCACGATCTGAGATTGGAAATGCAAGGCCTGTCCTGGGGCTCCATTTTGTCTTGATGGATGCAGGCCGTCTGGGCGCCGATAGCATTCCGGACTCTTTTTGGTCCAGTATGGAAGGCAGTTCTCCATGTGAATTGAAATAGTCAAAACGTAATCCGGCGTTTACGACGATATCATGGTACTCGATTTTGTCCTGAATATAAAGGGATGCCTCTTGTGGTGTGTTGGTATACGCATCACATCGTGGTGTGTTCTCGTCGTCCAAAAAAGGGATAAATAATTTTTCAATTTTATTTTTCGGATCGTTTATGACCTGCGCAGAATAATAATCGATGTTATACCATTTGCTTTCAAAGCCTGTTTTGATGAGATGCAAAGGATGCATCTGTGATGTAAAATCCATTTTTAATATGTGGGTTGTATTCCTTGTCTGGCTGCGCTCGTTGTCAGTAAAATCGGCTATATATTCCAGACCTTCCTGCAGGTTACGTTGATAAATTTGTTCTGTGGAAAGCGCAGGGAATAGATAACGTTCATCATAGGGATTAGCAAAAAGGCGTCGTATTTTTTGCCGGTAGAGTTGTGAAAAGTTGCAGGAAATGAAGGATTTCTCAGACAGGATATAATCGAGATGAAAGAGATGCGATTGGGCGCTATTTTTCAATTTGCTGTTTGCATCTGGGAATCGGGCAAAACGCTGGTCATAGATACCCGCTTTATGCAGGTTTAAAAGGAATGTGTAGCGAAACGGCAGCCGCTTATGAGGAGAAAAATGAATGCTCCCTTGCAGCAAGTTTCTTTCGGAGCCATTCATCGCCGCGAAGGTGGAATCCCCGGCATGAGAATGAGAATTATAGATGGTATACCCCTGGCTGTGTGCATGTTTGTCGGGAAGTGCGAATTCGCGGCGGCCATAAAGCCAGCCATCTGATTGTTCACGACGCGCGGTGAGAAAAAATGTTCCATCCCACAGCCCAATTGGCCCGGAAAAAACGCCGACAATATTCTTAACCGCAAAGGGAGAGAGGTCATCGATATGGTAAAAAAGCTCTTTTCCCCTGCTCAGATAGTCCCCCATATAGGTCGACAACTCGGCCTGGAAATGGTCATTTCCTTTTCTGGTTATGATATTGACGATGCCCGATTGAGCTTGACCATATTCGGCATTAAAAGTGCCTGCAATAACCTGCAATTCTTGAATACCCGAATTATCCACTTCGAGAATTGCCTGCCGGTCAAAGCCATCCGTCACCGGCACCCCGTCAACGAGATAAGCCATTTCGGTTGCCCGTCCGCCGCGCACATGCAGTGCGCCCTTGCTGTCTTTGGTGATGCCGGGCTGCAATGCCAGTAGATGCGCTATTTCTTCAGAGGGAATTTCTGAAATCCGATTCTTCAAAAGGGTTGTGCTGGTAAAAGTTAAATCCTTTTGGATGAGCGGTGTTACAGCACGAATGGTGACACTCTCGCCCTCGATCATGGTTTGTTTAAGCGAAACATCAAGCCGGCTGGTCTGATCTGAAGCGACAGTCACGTTGTTAATTACTTGGGTTTCGTATCCAAGCAGCCGCAATTTAATGGTATAGATACCAGGAGGAATAGGGAGGAGTTGGTAGCGGCCGTTTACATCAGTGATGGTTCCAAAAGCTGTCCCGGTGATGGTGATCTGGACCCCTGGCAGGGGTTTGCGTGTAGCGGCATCTCTGATCTGACCACTAATTTTTCCGCTGGTGCCGGCCAATAAATCTAGATTTAGTATCAAAAGCACAATAAACCAACAGCAACCAACGCGGACAAGACTAATCGCGCTCCACTTCAAATCGCACCCCTGTGCAGGCTTTTAGGAAAGAATAACTTATTACAAAATAATTATTTCACTCAAAGATATGATTAGTAATAATTGTAAACTTATTTTTTAACCTTAGTAGATTAGCTGGTATATCTTTAGATGAATAATACCTTTTAACTTCATTTATCATGCATTTATGCTTATAATTCTTTATTTCATTTATAAAACTATCTGTTTTATATAGACTTAACTTTTGAGCTAATCGATATTCATATTCCTCGTTCTTAATAATATCTAAATAATCATTAATATCTTCTTTTGTTTTTATCAATCTCTTAACCGGAAGATATTTATAATAATTAATGAAATTACCTACTGTTATAAACGTATCAAGACCTGCTATATTAATTTTCATTAGAGTGTCAACAATGCAGCAATGTAATGCATTATCAATATCTTCCTTCATAAGATTAATTGTTACTATAAAACCAGCAAATTTACTAATGTTTTTTTCGTTTTTAATCGTGATCACATCTGATGAGATTTTTTCTTCATGTGTTTTTTCAATTTCTTTCCTTTTTTGAATTTTAAGACTGGATAATATTTTTTGCCGGTTTTCTTGATCTTCGGCTTCAAAATTTAATGAATCAGCTTTTTTAAGTACATAGCAAACTTTATCACCGAGCAGAATCGGTTTTGTTATTTCCCCAATTTTTAGATTATAGATTTCATCATTTACAGTCTTAGAAAACAGCAAAAATGGGTAAATAATATCTTGGTCCACAATTTTTATGTTTCTTAGGACACAGCTATCACTCATAATTTTTTGAAATGTTATTAAATCTAAGCAATAATTCACACTATCAATTTTTAATAGGTTTTCCAGAAAAATTTTTGGCATAATTATATACTTTGCTTTTACAATCCTTTTTCTTTTCATTATTGCTTCTTGTAGCTCTTCGGTCGTAATTATTACTTTTTTTTCTATAATTTCTTGATAAAGTGGGCCGTATTTCTGAACCATTAAAAATCGTGAGGTCCTCACAATCCTTTCATTTAAAGAAGTAATATTATCAATTTCCTTATCATATGCATCAGCTAAGAAATACGTGTCATTTATAAACTCATTAATGCCATTATTAATAATTTCTTTTTCGTTTAAAAGGGATGAATTTTTGTGTTTTTCTATGTAAGCATCCAAAAAACTTTTTAGTTCATACCTTGTTCTTTCAGCATTTCCAATTTTTAAAATAATCGTATATTCAGCAGGCACACTGCAGTACTGTTCTTGCGTATGAGTGCTTGATAAAATCAAAAATGCAGCTAATAAATTAATCTTGATAGTTATGTTCATAGCTTGATTACAAAAATTAAGAGTTTTTTTGTTTTAAAATCTTGTGTGGCAATACGCAAATTTAAAATAATGACGGGATAATTCATATCATGCATAATTTAGGAATTTAGAAATCAATTGGTAACTGAAAGACCTGCAATAGCATAATTGCTTCCGCCGCTGTAAGCATCAACTCGTAATGTGACGTAGACATACCCATAATCATACTCACCACCGGCATGATTGTAATCTTCATCGGATCCTGTACCTGCCGGTCCACCCCAAGTTCCTATCTGCACATGAATAATGGTTGCGTTATCATAAGTTCCATTTGCTATCGCAACTCCATTAACAGCCTCAACCCAACCATGGAAGATAAGCAAACCATCAGCATAAAAACCTTCATAATATTCAGTTGGATCACCAAAGGATTCGATTTCCTTTAAATAGCTAACTGCATAGCAATTTGAAATTGTCATAAATAGAATAATAAGAAGTAACCCCATTAAACAGTTTTTCATGATACCCTCCAATCATGATATGAATTATCCCCTTTTTTCAGTATTTTGATTATGCCCCATTAATCATAAGTTGATAGGCATTTGTTGATAGGCATTTTGATTTTGCTGGGGCCAAAAAAGTCGAGGAAATCATCCTCTATCAGGCGTCTGATACCAGGCCATTTCCCCATTTTCAGCGTGCCAAGCCAGCATCCGCCCCCCTCATCTCTTCTTACCTGCCGGTATATTAGCAAATCAGTCTCTGAGAATCAAGTTATTCCTTTGAAAGTCAACGGAAAACTTTTTGGGGCAGCAGAGATGCCCCAAAAAGTTCTTTGAAATATTCCTATAATTTGCGAGATTCAAGTAGCGCAATGGGAGAGAGCTGGAGCCTTGATCTCGCATTCGGTGACAAGTTCACCTTGAGACTGGCTCTGCTCTTTCCTTTTTTTATTCTGTCGAACCGAAACGGGCGCTTTGTCATCGATGCGTTGTAGACGGCGGGCGCCTTGCTGCGTTTCTTTACGCTGAATCGGTTTCTTAGCTCTATTCGATTGATCGATTGATGCATCAGAAGGAATACCTGATTTGAGCACACCGTAAATGATGCGTAGCAACTTGTGCATGCAGATGCCAATAGCTGACATTTTGCACTTACCCTTGCTCAGATTATGAGCATAAAGTTCTCTGATAACTGGATTGTGCCGTATCGCCACCATAGTGCACATAAACAAAAGAGCCCTCACCTCAGCGCTGCCTCGTTTGCTCATCCGTGTTACCCAGGTTTTGTCTCCGCTCTGTTTAAAAATCGGATGTAGACCAAAAAACGATGCCATCTTTTTCGAGGATGAAAATCTAAGCCACGTTCCAATCTCAATGGCCAGTCCAACGGCAGAATACTTGCCTATACCAGGTATGGACGCAATAAGTGTTACATCCTCAAAAGTGCAACTTTCTATCAAATACTTTTTGCACGATTCGATAAGGTTGCCCTTATGAATTACTTCTTCAACAATCGCCTTGATCATCTCTCGACTTACCGGATCGTTGGCCGATGCGACACTCTGACGCGCTTGCCTCAATATCTCCTGAACTTTCTTTGATTCAACATAAGGTATTTTATCAAGTTGTGCAATGGTTGCCTCCGCGAGATCCTGGGCGGTTGGAAAGAGCTTAAGCAACTCAAGCAACCAATCAGGCCAAGATCGCCGGCAATAGATCAAGAGTTCAGGATTGGCCTGGTATACCAAATTATTCAATTGATTGAGAAGTTGGGTCCTTTGTTTAACCAGTAGCTTAATAAGGCTCCAATGCTTCCTCAGCGAATAGGTCTCGTCCATCTGGTCAAAATGGACAACATCCTGGTGGCTGATCATATACTCAGCAATCAAACGCGCTGATATCGCATTCCGGTCTGTACATGGGGTCGGACCTCAGCCGATATATATTTTTTATGCACTTAAGCTGTTCAAAATGGCAAAAATAGGGCTTAAGTGGCGTTTTTTGTTGGGGAAAAAGTGGCAGTTAAGGAAGACTTTGTTGCCGCCCTGGGTCGATCCGCTTTCTTTGTGCCTTCAAATTCCTTAACTGCCTCTTTTTGCCCTTTAAAAATGGCAGCTAAGGCTGATTTTAGCGTTTTTTGTGCGCTTAACCTTATATTTTCATTGAATTCGCCGAGGTCCGACCAACCCGTTGCTCCACCCACCCGTTGCTCCGCAAACAGATGCCGGTCTATTGCAATCGGAAAAGCTCGTCTAACCGTTCCCTATTTCTGAAATAATATACCTAAAAACAAGACTGTTTGCTGAAAATGGGCAGGCAAACCCGAGTGGTTAAATTTCAGCCTTTTGTCGTCGTACGGCAAGCTCGTATAATCCAATGAGAATAAGAAACAGAATGATCATATAGACCGGTATGATTTCCAGTGACAGCTGACGCGCAAGAACACCGGCCCATCCGGAGAGCAAAGTGGCGCCGAGTCCCGCGGCGCCGATTTGCAGGCCTATGGCATGGGCCTTATGGCGGCCGCTGACGCGGTCGCTGGTTTCGGAGACCAGGGCGGGATAAACCGGCGCGATGGCAAATCCGGTCAGGACCACACTCACCACACTCAATAATGCGCTGCCACGCCAACAAAGGAGCAGAGTGCTGCCCAGTGCCATCAGAAAACTGGAGCGTATCAACATATAAGGCCTGAAATGTCTGGTGATGAATCCCGCCGCGAACCGGCCGACCGTGAACGAAGCCCAGTACAACCCGGTCATCGTGCCTGCCAGTTCATGGTGAATGCCGCGGGATTCTGTGAACACCGTATAGGCCCACATGCCCAGTGTAGCTTCCGCACCGGCATAGAAGAAAAAAAGCATCATGCTCACCCAGACGCTGCCTTGCTGTACGGTATTCCAAATGGGCACGGTCCGCGTTTGATGCATCTTGGGAGAGATGCGCTGCTGATGGCGGGCTCCTTTCCGCCACAGGGGAATCGACCAGAAGAACAGCACCGCGAGAATGAGTTGAAAAAAACCAACCACCATGTATCCCAGCCGCCAGGAGTTGAACCGGTTGATACCGGCCGTCATGATAAACGGCCCGAGGGTGATGCCGACTCCATAGCTGGCATGGAGCCATTGCATCAAACGTTTGCCATAGTTTTCTTCTACATAGTTGTTGATGCCCGCATCGATCGCTCCCGACCCAATGCCCGCACAGAAAGCGCACAGCACCATCATCCACCAGTACGATGCCAGGGCATAACCCATCAGAGCGCCGCCCGTGAGCAAGCAACTGGCAGCGAGCAGGATTCCGGTGCTTGTGCGGTTGATAATGGCTCCGCTGAGAAAACTGGAGATCAAATAGCCCGCCATGGCGGAGAGAAGCAGCAGAGCAACCGCGTCGAGCGGGCGCAGAAAAGTGGCGCGCATCGAAGGCCAGGCGACGCCCAGCAGGCCATCCGGCAGACCGATGGAAATGAAGGCGAGGAAGGCAAGCAGTACCAGCCCGGGGCCAAACCGGTTCGTTCGTCCCGCGCCGGATAAAATGGATTGTTTTAGCGTTTTTCTCATACAGGAATGATCTCACCATGCCAGAATGGAAGTGTTTTCGATGAGTATGCAATCAGCCCAAACGGGTTGATGACACACTCATTAATCAGAGTAGTTTACAAAATTTATCGACGCTAGGCAAGAATAATGAAGGATGGTTTTGGATGCGGTGCACTCGGTCTAAATCGGGGTCGGACCTCAGCCGATATATATTTTTTATGCACTTAAGCTGTGAAAATGGGCAAAAATGGGGCTTAAGTGGCGTTTTTTATAGGGGAAAAAGTGGCTGTTAAGGAAAACTATTTGCCGCATATCAATCCGCCGCGATCATACCATCGAATTCCTTAACTGCCTCTTTTTGTAGGGCAAAAAGAGGCAGCTAAGGCTGTTTTTTGCGATTTTTATGCACTTAAATTATTATTTTAATTTAATCCGCCGAGGTCCGACCCCGAGTCTCCGAGTCTCACGAGTCTCACCGGGCCTATGGTGATACGATCAGCGGATATAAAGGGCCAGTCCGACGCCGAGATAGTTATGCGAATCATCATTGAGCGCGATGCCGAATTCGGCGGCCAGGTCCACGGTGCTGGAAAGGCGATACTCGAATCCGGGCACCAGATGCAGCCGCGTAAAGGAGTCGTCCATCCACTTGGGCGCATCCTGGATCGATTCGAACGAAACGGCCAATGCCGCGCACAGTTCGAGGTTGGGCGTAACGGATTTGCTCAACTGGGGCGTGATCTCAAAGCCCATGATATCAAAGCTGTCATCGCTGCCGAGCAGCCAATGCAAGCCGCCGGCCAGCGAGAGATCGATTCCGGCATCTCTGCCTTTCACAAGCCAGAGCTCGCCATCGGCACCGACAAAGGTCAGACCATCAAAAAGTCCCACTTTGAGCTCTGCATCGAAGCTTTTTGTGAAACCATAGCCCCCACGCAGAGAAATGCCCCATTCGTCATCCGCACCCTCCTTGCCAAAGGCCATCACCGGCGCGGCCATCAGCTTGAAATTGCCCTTGTTCATCGTCTCAGCCGACTGCAGGATCCCGACATACTGGGCCATGGCCGGCACTGCAAGCGCCACTGCAAATAGGACCGTCACAACGATTCGTGAAAATTTCATTTTTCCTCCTTTTTTGACATTCCGGGAAATCGGTCCATTGTAAGCCAAAAATAGCGAATTTCTGCCAAAAAAGCAAATAATACGAGAGTATCTTATCCATTATTTCTTTTGCAAAATGGCAAAAAATGCAGGATGAACAGCCCGCTCGTCCTGCAACGGCTACGGCATATCCGGGTTGGTATGATAATATGGGTGCAGGATGAAGAGCCGGACAGGACTATCTGATCAGCGCAATCTTGTTGGTCTTGCGGACTCCGCCACTGTGCAATCGAATGAAATAGATCCCTGAGGAGTGATTCTCCGCATGCCAGACGGCACGGTGCTCACCCGCAGGCATCTCCTGATCCAGAAGCGTGGCGACGTGCTGTCCCAATGGATTGTAGATTTCGAGCGCAACGTGCGCGCTCTTTGCGAGATGAAAAGTGAGGACAGTAGCCGCATTGAAGGGATTGGGATAATTAGGATCCAGGTGGAATGCCAACGGCATAGCGTCTGACCCCTTGCCGGCAACGCTGCTGATATCCTGGCGGGTATAGATGGGGGGATCATCACCGCTGTCGAGATAGCGCCACACCTGATTGAGATCGGAATAGATGGCGATGTTGTTAAAAAGCCGCGCATCAGCTGACAGGGAGGGATTCGTCACTTGCGCGGCATGGACTTCGAGTGCGAGGACGTTTTCTCCCACGCGCAGCGCCTGCAGTCCGCTCTGATCGAGAACGATCACTTTCGAATAGGGCGTCGCCGGCTCACTCAAAGCCCAGGCATTGTACGAGACCGGACCATCCTGAATGTTGAGCCGTGCGACTTGGACACCGTTTATATAGGCGATCAATCCGTCATGGCCCCTCAACAACAGACCCAGAGCCTGAACCGCTTCGGTCAGGGTGAACGATTTTCGCATATAATACGTTCTCACGGTACCGACGGTCGTCTTGTCCGTGCTGTTTCCAAAGCCAATGGGAGCCTGACCCGATTTCCAGTCGTCGTCCGGATAGTCGGGATGATGCCAGGGTATCGGTTTGGCCGTGGTATCGAAAACCACGGTGCAGCGCGCCGGGATGGGCGATTCATTGCCAAAACGATCCCTGGCGCGAATGTAGAGGTTTTTTGTCTCACCATGCTGTCCGGTGATGGTCGTCTGGTGCAGTATCTGCCCCTGGCCGGCATCGAATGCGTTGGCCATCTGTTGGTAGAAAAGGTCCGTCTCGTCGTAGCGCAACCAGGCTGTTTTATCGGTGGTATATTCGATCACGGCGGTGCCGGTGAAACTGGTGATCAGAGATTCCGGCTTTTGGGTAAACCGGGGGGCGCTGTTCGCATCTTCATAACGATGGTTGTTGGAGAGCAGGAAGGGGATCAAGGGCACCAGGGTGTCGCCATAGGTCTCATAGGTCCAGTTCTCCCCGTCGTCCACGCGAATGACCGTGGTGCCGACTTCCACTGCCGGCACCGCTTCGATGAAACGTTTCTTGTTGGTTTTGAGCCATTGCGCGGTCTGTTTTCTGAAAACATCCATGTAGGTGCTGCGCGCATAAATCGCCTGATCCGCCTGCACCAGCACCAGAAAGGGATCCACGGCACGCATGTAATCGGCATTGGCTGATCCGTGAAAGTGATGATTGGCGAAAAACACATGCCCTTTCAGGTCATTGGCATAGGCATTCATGATGGCACTCTGCACACTGCCATAGACATCGCCGCCATGGACGTAGACGAAATCCCGGTACTTTAATTGAAAAGAGAGTGACTCCTGATTTTCGTCGCTGCCGCCGCTGAAGGAATTGTAGATCTGAATCCTGGTCCCCTCGAGTTCGAGCGACTGCCCCTCGGTCATCGTGCGGTTGTCTTCATAGACATCGACATTGAATTCGGACATGATTTTTGCCCCGCGGTCGCTGCCATCGTGATCGCTGTGATAGTGGCTGAGATAGAAATAGTCCAGTTTCTCGATGTCGTTGCGCTTGAGCAGCGGGATGACGACGCTATCGCGCCGGTCAGAATCCGCACAATCCAGGAGCAGGGTTTTTCCGGTGGGGAACATGAAGAGGACGGAATTTCCGTGGCCGATGTGGGGTGCAATGATGGTCAAGAGGGCCGGCGGGCGAGCGTCCATGACCTTGAGGTTCATGGACAAGGATTCGCCGCTGTCGAAATTGAAAGCGAGCACATGATCGCCGGGGATGAGGGTTGCCAGATCACCGCCCTGCAGGCGGATTTTCCAGGCATCTTCCTGATGGGGATACGTCTCGAGCGTATGACCGACTGAGGCCCCCGCAATGGTGACGTTGATAAGTGTGCGTCCATAGGCGTTCAATTTGGTGACGATGTCGCGCGGTTGGCTCCGGTAAAAAACATTTTTGACCGGCGTCATCTCCGGCTGCACGACCGCGGTATCGATTTCCACATAATCGAGATCGAGCGTGTTGGCGCCGCAGGTGAGTTCGAGGGTATTTTCTCCGGCGTTGAGCCGGTAAATCTCCTGATGGGTATACCATTGATTGGTCCAGCCGAAGCCGATGCCGCTGGTGAGTTGATTTCTGCTGATCTGGCTGATACTTTCGCCGACAGAGGACTGGTAGCGAAAGTTCAGGGCATACCAGCCGGCGGCGGTCAAGTTGAATTTCCACTGCACCTTGCCCGGCGATTTGCCGCGCAGGTATTTGCCGTTGGATGCCTTGGCGTCAGCCAGTTGTGTCAGTTCCTGGTATTGCCCGTTTTCAGCCTCCAGGCGCACGGGTACAAACAGATTGGCTGAATGGATTAATTGGTGACCGGCTGTGAGCGCGTGCGAATTCGATGCAAACAGCGCTGCGGTCATGATGGTCAACCAGCGAATGATACGCCTCATGAGAACTCTCCCATTCCGGTGAATCGTTGAATTATGACAGTTGAGCGATACGTGAGATAGCGGGTGTGGACTGCCTGGCTCTTTTTGAATATAAGCAATGCAATCAGTTCATGCAATAATTAGTGAAGGAATCGTCAAAAATCGGGGTCGGACCTCAACCGATAAATGTTATTTATGCAGTTACAAGTCATAAATGGGCAAAAACAGGGCTTAACAGGCGTTTTTTACAGGGGAAAAACAGGCAGCTAAGAGAATCGGGGGCAGACCTCTGCACAAAACACCTGGCACACAGGGGCCCTGACTGGATCGCCCAGATTATTTGTTCAGTTAAATACAGCCAATAAACTCCAATGTGGCCTGGCTGGCGCCATGGGCAGGGATATCCTGGCAGCTGAACAAGCCATGAAGCGTCACGCACCCATGCGCTTTTCATAGGCCTGCCTGTTCCTTCTCCTTAACCGCCTCTTTTTATAGGGCAAAATGAGGCAGTCAAGACCATTTTTTTTTGGGGGGGGTCAGTACACAAGATTATATATTTATTGCATTGACTGAGGTCCGACCCCGATAATCCAGATTTTTTATTACTTGACTTGACCCCTTGGAGAATGTATCTTTATAAAGAAGGATTTCATAAACGCCTTATCCGTTTAACAGGTGAAAAAGGTGAAACGAGACTTTTTCGATCTTGACCGGCCCGGATAAACCAAAATCATTGCCCGGCGAGCAGGCTGCTCTCCGCCCGGCCATTTCTGCCTTTTTGCACAAAAAAGGTACCAAACACCAAAGTCAGATGCTTTTTCTCAGGGAAATAACCACTTTTACAAGCGCTATCAACGCAACGCTCTTCTCCAGCCACACTGTTTGAGCCGCCAATCGCGCGTGGATTACAGTCAGTTCGTGAAAATTCATGCGCCCCTGTCAACGCTTGTCTAACTTGATGAATCATTACGATTAAGGAGACGGACTGTGGAAGCAGAATCGGCCGTGCAGCAACGTATTAATTTCATAGAAAACGACTATCATGCCGCTGTCTTCAACAGATCCTGGCTATTCTCGCCAGAAAAAGCCGCCCGGTCGAGCGCCAGACTCTTTTATTTTCAACTTGCCCTCGCCCTGTTCTGTCTCGCCGCGCTCCTGTCCCTGCCCGTTCTGGCTTTCATAAAAGACGTATCCTTTTGGGATATCTGGGACGGGAGCGGTACGATCGTCCTTTTCAGTATAACCTGCATCCTCTTCACGGTGGTTAATTTCCGGGAACGGTTGGTACAAAGACACCGCCTCGAGCTCATCCAGTCGGTCGCCCCGGAAAACCCCAGCCAACCGGAGCTTTCAATTCTGAACAACACTTTTTTTGCACTGGCCAATCGTCGGGACTGGCGGGATACTCTGCTGACCGCGCCAGTGGCGCTGCTGGCGGTAATCGCCATGCTGCTAAATGGTTTGGGTGAAAAACCGTTGCTGATCTGGCGTTACATGGTCGTCGGGATGCCCGTGATCCTGGCCATCGTGTTGACACGTCAGATTCGCTACGCCAGACGTCTGGAGGAGAATATCGTCACATTCAATGCCCGACTCAACCGCCAGATCGTTTGAAAACCCCGGACATCTCTTCATTCTTCCTGTGAACGATACATGCGAATATTGATTTTCTCCACGGTGACCAGTCCATCCTTGAGAAACCAGCTGATGTATTTCAAAAAATGTTCCACCTTTTCAATTGTATCGACGATTTCAATGACGATCGGCATATCTTCGGAGAGCCGTTCGATTTTAAAGGTATGAATGGTCCGGGTTTTCGGACCGAATCCCATGATGCCCCGCGTTACCGTGGCGCCTGCCATATCCATATCACGCGCCTGCATGACAATCCACTCATATAATGGACGGTGCTGGTATTTATCCAATTCTCCCAAAAAAATGCGCAAAAGATATCCATCCGATGGCGTCAACATACATCACCTCCACAATCTATAGGCCGTCAGGCGACCCAGCCACACGGTTATCAAGCCGAAAAAAATATGGAACGCGATATTCAAAAACATCATGAGAGTTTCCCGATCCATGGCCAGGCGCAAGCTCTCATTCATAAAGGTCGAAAACGTCGTGAACCCGCCCAAAATTCCGATAAAGATGAATTGACGTTGCATCCCGGGGAACAGTCCATAATTTTCTGAAAGATACGACAAAAACCCGACGGCAAAACATCCGATGAGATTCACGCCTAACGTTCCATAGGGCAATGATACATCTCTCAGGCCCTGCTGGATAAAACCGCTCAAGGCATAGCGCAGGATGGTACCGATGAAACCGCCCACGCCGATCAAAAACAAATTGTACACACGTCACCCTTTGGCAAATGAATGGTTATCTTATTCGGTTGGATTTCTTTAAGCCAAAAAAAATCCTGCTTATACCACACGTCGCGGTGAAAAAGCAGGAGTCATCAGCATCAAAGCGGTTATGGCGAACTCCATCGCCACTCAAAATTAACAAATTATAAACCAAAAGCAAGAAAATTAAAAAACGGTTGTTTTTGGGATGTGATTGGAGTACTTTTAGTCTGGCAACAGCCTGTAAAAGAGAAATGACCACTTTTGGGAAGTCGATGAATGCGGCGACATGAACCAGCACACACCGTAAAAGAGGGCTTAACAGGCCCTTTTTATAGGGCAAAAAGAGGCCGCTAAGGCCGATTTTACGACTTTTACCACACGTAACTTTATATATTTATTGATTTGACTGAGGTCCGACCCCGACAGCCAAGGAGCACACGATGAAATATGTGATGCGAATCGTCTATTTTCTCTCCCTGGTCGCGCTCTATATCATAGTGAAAGAATTTCTCCAGATCTATACGCTGCTAAAAACCCTGCACCCTGCCGCCGCCTGGCTGTTCGGCCTCCTGGCAGTATCTGTTCTCATCTGGTTTGTCGGCATACCGGTTTTCCGCCTGCTCAGCATGCCCGTCAGCTATGGTCCCGTTCAGGATCCCGCTCTCGAGGAGCGACTCATCGCCAAACGCATGCAGCGCTTCCGCAAAAACCGATATCTGATCGAAAACGGATTCGATGTAACCTCGCTGCTGAATGAGCGCGCCAGTTATGACCGCGTCATCGCCGAAATGGACAAGGGCGTGGATCAATTGCGGAAGAGACATATCCCCCAACTCTTCTATTCCACCACCATTGTCCAAAATGGTTTTCTGGATGCGCTGCTCATCCTCTCGGCCTCGATCAATCACGTCAAGGAGATTTTTATCCTCTATAACGGCCGGGTCTCCAACAGAGACCTTTTCACCATCCTCAAAAAAATCTACCTGGCCATGGCCATCGGCGGATCCGAGGCGGCCGAATATGCCACCGAAGAGATCTTTTCACGCTTTGCCAGCGACGGCATGAAATCGATCCCCTTTGTGAGCAAACTCTCCGCGTCCCTGGTCGATGGCTATATCAATGCGGTGATGCTGACGCGGATTTCTTATATCACCGAAAACTATTGCCGCAAAACCGTGATCGCCTCGGACCGGGAATTGTTGCCCAATACGGAATTCATCTTCTCTTCCGCCAAAAACATCACCCGGGACATCCAGGAGAAGATCGTCGGCGTCATGAAACGGAAGACGAAGGAGCGTTTTGCCAGGGCCCTGGCTCCCGTCACGGAGATGGTGCAAAAGAGCGTGGACTGGATCAGCCCGAAAGAGGTCGACCCCGCCGGCGCCTACGCCCTGGAAGCGCCCGCCGCAGGAGGAGAACCCGGCATCTACTACGGATTGCGGAAATTACTGGAGAGTCTGCGGAGAAAACGCTGATGCTTCGTGTTGCCATGGAAATCGTGGCAAGGTCATCACAAGGCGCCGAATGCTTCATCCTATTCCTTCATGGATTCCGTGTCATTCCGGATTGGCATCGAAAACGCTGAAACCCGTCGGGTTACCGGTTTAATCGGATAACACCGAATCCGGGTCCTTAACTGCCTCATTTGATAGGGCAAAAAATGGCAGTTAAGGCCGTTTTTATGGCTTTTTATGCACGTAACTTTATGTATTTATTAAATCGGTTGAGGTCCGACCCCAATATCATTATTTGCGCCAGAAAAACGTCGCCTTGAGCATCAGGGTGCGATTGACGATCTCGGTGTTGTCCGGGCCCACCAGGCGGCCATCATTATAGACCAGATAGAGGTTGCTCTCCGGCGCATAAATCCAGCGCAGCAGCAGGTTGCTGATGATGCGCTCGCGTCCGCCGAAATTGAGCTTGTCGTCGTTCCACTGGGTATAGGCTTTCACGTACAGCCCGGTGGAGAAAAAGTAATAGACCCGGAGTCCCAGCGTGTTGGTATGAAAACGGCCCTGGGGCAGATCAATATAGTTGTGCGAATAACTGAGCTCCATGCGCAGCGGCTGAATGCGCGTCACGGTGCCGGTGAGGCCGGCGCTGGTGCTTTGACCGGTGTAGTAATCTCCATGATTCAGAGTGATCCCGCCGGCAGCAGCCCGGCCGCGGTCGCTCTGTGCGCTCACAGAATACCCAACCCCCGTATACGTGGCCGAGGGAATGAGAAACCCCTTGCGCAGTTCCCAATCATAATCGACAAACTCCTGCGTCCGGCGCGCTTCCAGGTTGAGGTTGGCGCTGTTCTGAAACACGACGGCAAACGAAGCCTCAACGCTGTTGTCCAGCATCATGTCTTCATGGTTGGCGCGGTAATCGCCCTCCAACTGGTATTTGTATTGGCGGATGACGCGCGAATTTTTCGGACGCGGCGAATATTCGAGGGAGGCGCTGTTGAGGCGGTAATCGCGGCGGCGGTTGAATCCCATCTCGGGATTGAAGCGCGCGCCGATGTCCTGATACGCGGTCGAAACCTGCCACAAATCGCTGTTATAATCCAGACTGAGTTTGCCCGCAAGATTCTCCCTGTTCATGTCCAGCCGCTCATTGCCAACGCTCTGCGCGGGCCCGCCGGTGCCGGCCAGATAACCGGAGAGTGTGAAATGGGTGCTCAACGGCAAATGGGTATCGATCCCCAGCGAGCGGTTGTAATAGGGCGAATGGCTCTCCTCCTTGTTGAGCAGCATCATGCCGATGCTGCCGCGCCGCAGCACATCGCGGCTGAATCGCAGCACGGCAAAGTTGGTGGCATTCACCTGGATGCGCTTGCCATCCTCTTTGTTGAACGAGACATCGTCCGTTTGGATGTTCATCAATCCGATGCGGTATGCGCCCATCTTGCCGATCATTTTGACGCCGCCGACAATGCGCGCCTCGTGGCCGTCCGCCAGCCCGAGACGCCGGCTGTAAAACAGATTCATGTCGGTTGCACTTTGTCCCCAATGGCCACTGCTGCCAAATGTGAAAACTTCAGCCCCCTCGAGAAAAAATTCCCGTTTCTCCGGATAATAGAGCGAAAAGCGCGTCAGGTTGACCTGTTCCTGGTCGGCTTCGACCTGGGCAAAATCGGTGTTGATGGTGAGATCCAGTGCCATATTGGCCGTAAGGGCCACCTTGGCATCGAGTCCGACATCGTTGAGATGATCGGTCTTGAAACGGGTATTGAGGTCGTTTTCCAGGCCGCCGAGAAAATAGGGGCGCAGCTCAAGGTTGCCGCCCATTTTCAGCCCGGTCATGCCTTGCAGGCTCCCCGCCTCGGAGAGGCGAAAAATGGCGGCGCCGCCAAGATGTCGCGGAATGAGCTGCCAATAGACATGCTCATTTTTGCGGCGGATCATGCGCGCGCAATTTATTCCCCAGGTGCTGGCATCCTGCTCCGGAAAGCGCAGCGTTTTCCAGGGAATGGCGATTTCCAGAAACCAGCCCTCGCCGGTGATGCGCGCCTTGCACTCCCACACGCCGTCCCAGGCCGGATTGTAATTGCGGCCTTCGTTGGCCAGCTGCGCATCGCGTCTGGAGCCGTGGGCATTGGTGATGAAATAGTACGCGCTGCGCTGGTCGTGATAGGTGTCGATGACCATCTCGAAATAGTCGTCATCGTCGACCACGGCGTCGCGGCGCATCTCGCGGGCGATGATTTTCTGCGGTTCGGAATCGAAGCACTTGATGCCGAAATAAAGGTTGTTGCGATCGTACAGCACACCGATTTCCGTTCGCTCCGTGGCGGGCAGGCCTTCCCGGGGCTCGCGCTGAAGAAAGTCGCCCTGAAAGGTCACCGCCTGCCATGAGGGATCGTCGAAGCGGCCATCGATGTGAATAGTGCCGGTTGCCGGGAGCACCTGGAGAACGCGTTTGCCGCTCGCGTCGATCGCTGCGGTGTTTTCTGCGGAGGGGCTGGATGGCAGGGAAACACCATAAAGCGCACAGGACAAAGTGCAGACAGGCAAAAAAAGGCGAAAGACGCTGTTACTGTGGAAGCGACCTTTGGGGGGCATGAAAATCCTCAGTTGATGAGATGTTTTTCTTTAGTAACGATTGAGGCGAAGAGATGTTCTGCAAACGGAGTATGGTTCGTCCAACGCCAGGCCGGACCGCTTGCCGGTGCGCGCGCCGCAGAATCCGGATCACCGAGCCGCTTCAATTGTGATTGCTGCTGGACCGTACCATCAGATCAGCGATTGTTCGCTGCCCCCGATTGACTCAACCCGGCGGCCCCTGAGCGCCCGATGGTCCGTGAATCAATCAGGCGGCACCCTCATTGGCACAATGCCATTGCCTTGATGTTCTTCGCGAACCCGGTCAATGAATGCGTCAGGCTGGTTGATCAGCGGATATTTCTTGATCACCAGGTATTTGAGCGTATCCGCCCCGGCATTGCGGATGCCGTGCAGACGGTTGGGTGGACAATAAAAACTCGAATACGCCGTGCCCCGGGCCGTCTCCTCGTCGAGCAAAAATTCTGCCGTCCCCTCCAGCACGAAAAAGAATTCATCCTCGCCATGCTGATGCGGCGCGTGGGTGCAGCTCGCGGGCGCCACGACACTCATCTTCAGCGTGCGGCCATCGATAAAAGTCTTGTCGATGAACCAGTATTGGTAGCCGACGCTGGTCGGGATGATTTTATCCCTGTCGAATTGATTGACGCAATTACGGATGGTGAAAACCATCCCGGCCGCGGCCGTGGAATCGGCCGCCACCTGCGACCCGAGCGTCAGGGGGATCCCCATAAAGGCCATGAGAATCAAAATCCATCCCGACTTGTAAATCATAGCGGCTCCCTGATAAGGACCAATAACCCTATTCCTGGTGTCTCTCTTTTCGGCTTTGACACAATATGCGATATCTGCCACGTTTTTATCACCAATAACCCTGTTCCTGGTTGTGAAGCTTATGGGGCTGCCTGGTTCGACGGGCGGCAGACCTTCCCGATACCAGCCGATGACTCTATTCGTGGTTGTCGCCCTGTTCCCTTACCGTTTAACCATAATGGCGCGCTCGATATACACCGGTGTCGCGGGTTGCGACTTTTCGCCGCGCTTGTTGGGCACCGTTTCCACCTTGCCGAGTTTCAGCACCGTGTCCAATCCGCCGATCACCTTGCCGAAGACGGTATACTTGCCATCCAGCTGCGCCGTGCGCTCGCGCGACAGACAGATGAAAAACTGCGAGCCGCCGCTGTTGGGGTCCTGCGAACGCGCCATGGAGAGGATGCCGAGGTCGTGCGGGATGTCATTGAATTCCGCTTTCAGGAAATAGCCCGGATTGCCGGTTCCGTCGTTTTCCGGATCGCCATCCCGGGTGAGGATGTCGCCGCCCTGAATGACAAAGTCGTCGATGATGCGGTGAAACGCCGTCTGGTCAAAATAACCCGCCCGGATCAGGCGTTTGAAACTCTTGCCATGTTCCGGCGCGGCGTGCGTATAAAAAGCGATGACGATGGGCCCCAGACTGGTCTGCAGCACCGCGACTTCGCGTTCTGTCACCGCTTCGGCGCGCGTGTTTTTGACCTTGTCGAGAAGGGCGCTGATTTGCTGCGCCGAGAGCACCTCGCGCTGCACCGCCCCGGTGGCGTCGCGCGTTACCCTGGCTTTTCCGGATAAACGGCTCACCTGATCATCGCTCAGCATTTGATGCGGGTCGAACGTGCCGCCGCAGGAGAGGATCAGCAAGCCGCAGAGAATGAATCCTGAAATTTTGATTTTCATGGCGTTTCCTTTTCGTTCTGAATTCTGTGGGTCCATCATGCGGGTTTCCATGTTACACCGCCTCGATGGTGGATGGCGGTTTGGTGGCGATGTTATAGGTCACACTCACCACACCCGGCACTTTTTTGAGAATTTGTGCCGCCAGTTCTTCGAGCAGGCCGAAAGGCAGGCGCGTGGGCCTGGCCGTGCGCGCATCGAGGCTGTCCCAGCAGCGGATTTCAATCTGCATGCCAAAATCGCGTTTGCCGTTGCGCATGCCGGTGACGCGGTCGCTGTGGAGAATCGCCAGGTACTGGAATGCTTTCCTGTCCTTGAGTACCTTTTCGACGATCCCGGTCGCTTTGCGAATGGTCTCGATGCGTTGCGGCGTCGCCTCGCCGATCACGCGGGCCGCCAGCGCCGGGCCGGGAAACGGGATGCGCGCGAAAAGATCCGCCGGCAGTCCGAGCGCCTTGCCGAGCTTGCGCACACCGTCCTTGCGCAGTTGAATCAGGGGTTCGAGAATCTCGTAGCCGAAGGCTTCCCGGGGATCAATGCCGAGCTGCGCAAAGACATTGTGCTGCCGTTTGATGCCGGCGACGGTTTCGTCCACGTCGGTGAGAATGGTGCCCTGGAGCAGATGTTTGGCCCCGCTCTCCCGGACGATGCGGCCAAAGACCTTCTTGTAAAAGGTCTGGGTGATGGCCTCGCGTTTCTCTTCGGGATCCTCAATGCCCTTGAGCGCGGCGAAGAAGGCATCCCGGGCGTCGATGATCTCGACCTTGACGCCCAGCTTTTTAAAGAAAGCGACCACTTGCTGCGGTTCTTTATCGCGCATGAGACCGTTATCGATGAACACGGTTCTCAGCTTTTTGCCGAGGGCGAGGTGGCCGAGCATGGTGACCGTCGAAGAATCGACGCCGCCCGACAACGCATTGATGGCCGTTCCTGAAACGACGGCCGCCCTGATCTCTGCGGTTTGGATTGCGATGAACTCTTTGCAGTTGAGCTGGCGGGCTTTGATTTCCTGAATCATTGATGGTCTCCTTTACAGACAGCGATTCGGCGTGACCTGCTGCCGTCCATCCGGGGGGCGCCGAAATAATCGATGTCTGATAGATTTAAAATAAAACCAGGAATAACCTGGACAATCCCGCACGTTTCAGGTGGGGTAAGGCGTATGGCCGCGGCAGAAGCGGGCCTGCAGGCACTCTCAAACGACGGAAAAAATAAAATGCTGTTGGATCACTTTGATCTGGTCGCCCGTTTTTATGACCGCGCCATAGGGCCGCACGAAGCAGAGCAGCTGCGCGAACAACTCGATCTCCCCGGGCACGGGCGGTTGCTGGATATCGCGGGAGGAACCGGACGCGTCCTCACCGGCCTGAAGCCCTGGGAGGGGACGTTCGTCCTTTGTGATTACTCCTTCCCCATGCTGCGACAGGCGAAACAGAAACACAGTGCGGCTCTGGTTCGCGCTGCGGCGGAAAAATTGCCTTTTGCGGACAATTTTTTTGAGCGTATTCTGATAGTCGATGCCTTGCACCATCTCACCGATCAGACCCGAGCCCTGGCAGAGATGTGGCGAGTCCTTACACCCGGGGGCCGCCTGGTCATTGAGGAATTCGATGTTCACCACTGGGCCGTTAAAATCGTCGCCATTCTCGAAAAGATCGCGCTCATGCGCAGCCATTTCATGGCGCCCGCCGAGATACAACGCTTGATGGAAAACCTGGGGGCCAACGTGCAGGTGCGCTATCAGGGCAGCGCCAAGGCATGGGTTATTGCAGAAAAACCCGGATGATATTCTGTTCAATCGAACAGGGCAAGACAGGCCTCAGGCAGTCTGGTCAATTTTTTAATCCGGACGTCGCGAAAAAAGACCTCGGCCGCTTCGCTCTGCAATTGAATCCTTCCTCTGGTGAGGGGGGTTATGACACCTTCTTCCACAAAACGCGAATTTCTCAGCACCATAACCACATGACCATTGACGATGTGGATGCTTTTATCTTCGTAACAGAGGAGCTCCAGGGTCGTCCAGCCATTTTCAGGGCTCTCAAAATTGGCGCTGCGCAGGCAAAAGCCATTCCTGCCCGTGCCGGAGCCGATGGCGAGAAACGGCTGGCGTGTATCAGCCACGGTATTCATCAATGTCCCCTCGGGCGGGTAGGCGCGGACATCGATGGCTGAATGGGCGATACTCCAGTAATCGCCCATATGGCCTTCCATGATCTGGAACTCCTGCGACAGCATCCAAGAACGCCAGTAATCGACTCCGCAGGGGCCGATGGAATGATAGAGCAGCCCGGAGTCTTTGAGCTTGTCCAGCCGGGGCACCCATTTTTTCTCGCCCCACCGGACCTGCAGACAGAGCTGGTAATTTTCGAACTCTTCTTTCGTGAAAATGCAGCCGTAGGTTTCGCCGCTGATACGCAGGACGGGCTCCCCGTCATCGACTATGACCTTGAACACATTCGCTTCATTCTTGTTATGGCCGATCGGCGCCATGGGCTGGCCATCCTCACCTGTCGGTGGCTGGCCATTGTAGTCGATGCCATGCCGGTAACTTTGATACATCTCCCAGCGGGAGAGGTCATTGTCGAGGAGATCCATCCATTGGTGGTCGCGCTGACCGCACGAAACCAAACCCGCGCAAACGATGAACACGAACGCCCCAAATGGCCATTGATATTTCATCATGGTTCCATACCTAAGACATCATAAAAAACCTATTCCAGACATCACCGGGCGATGGTTCGGGCGTGCAGGATGTGGATTGCAGGAACCTGTTGCATCACGCGCATTGTGGAATGCGGCACCTGTGATGTGGCTCTATGGACACAGCCGGTGCCTCCAGAATGCCCCTGGTCTCACAAAGTAAGACTTTAGCTTTTGAAATTAATCGTTCAAAACAAACGTAATTCGCATCACGACGCGATACTGGGTGATGGCGCCGTCGACGACATCGATCTTTTGGTCCTTGACCCACACGCCGGTGACATTCTCCAGGGTTTTATTGGCGCGGGCAATGCCTTTCTCGATGGCATCCTGAAAGCTCTGGGGCGAGGATGCGATGATCTCGGTGACTTTGGCGATACTCATGGTTGACTCCCTTCCTGATGATTGGATGGTTTTTAAATCACATGAACAAAATCAGCCGCACGCTTGCGCAGGCAGATACCCGAAAAAGGCTTACAGACCCCCTTGACTGGCTTATGTCAGCGCGATCCCTGCGCGGCAAATAAATGACAGCGGATTCTTCCCCTTCGAGGTCCGGAAACAGTCCTTGAAGTGCCCGTGGAGCCCACTTTCATTTCGGTGCTCAGAGAGGAAGTGGCAAAGTGGTAGCCATGCGGACGCAGAATCCGTGGACTGACCCGCACCACATGCAGAATATTAACAATTTCCAACCCCTTTGTCAAGACAATAAATAAAGCCTTTGGAAATGATCCTGCCTTCCAAAGGCTTTCGATTCATGGTGAATCCCGGCGCTCAGCGTGTCAGCGAGATCACCTTTTTCAAGGCCGCCGCTTCTTTCTCGATTTTCTCCTTGTTCCCATAGACGCACACGGCGTCCTCGGCCAGCACATCAGCCACCAGCTTTTCAAAGCCGCGAATATCCGCCGCGGTGACGGAGAGTACGGCGTCACGTTCCGCCTGCATGTCGGCCTGCGTAACCTTTTCCAGGTAACGGCGGATGGCCATGCTGCCGCGCTGCGAGGGCGTCAGGGGATAATCCAGATCCGCCACCGTGCCGATGATGAAGCGCGTCATGCGCGCCTGTTCCACATCGAACCCATTGAGATACTGCGGGATGGCATCATAGGTCGCGATGGTTTGCTGCAAATTGGGATCGCGATACGAGCAGAACAACAGCATGCCGGATGGATCCACATTGCTGAAACCTCCGTAGGCGCCGCCGATGACGCGCACCTGGTTTTGCAGATAGTCGGTGGATAATATCTGCCCCAACACACGCATTTTGCCCGAATAGGGATGGCCGAGCTTTTTGTAATTATAGCCCTTGATCACATACTGGACTTTGGAGGCGGCGGTGATGCCCTCGTTGGACTTTTCCGGTCGCAGCTGCCAGGCCTGATACTCGGTTTTTGGGTCTGCCAGGTTCTGACTCAGCGATCCCAACCCTTCGCTCACCGCCGGCAGTTCCGCGTCGCTGCAGGTGAGTCCGACGATCAGGTTCTGCCGCGTGAAGAGCAGCTGCGCCGTCTTTTGCAGGTTGGCGACGATCTCGTCACTGCGGGCATTATAATTTTTCGCCAGTTCGGTGATGAACCAGTAATATTCCAGCCCGGTGGTCAGTTCGTTGAATAGACCCCTGTGATTGAAATAGGACTCGACGCGGCGCAGCGTGTAACCAAAGCCGTTCTGCTTGACGGCGTTTTCGAGGCGCGAATGATGTCGGGTGAGCACGGTCTGCAAACGCTCGCGATCCGCCAGCCGGCTGTTTTGGATGATCTCCCCGGCGAATTCGAACAACTTTGCGCTCTTGCTGCCCATGGCCTTGGTGGTGACCGTCAGTTTGGGCATGAGTTGATCATCACTGCGGTTTTCCAGATAGCTGCCAAGCTGGACCGAGAAGCCTCCGGTGTGTATGTTGAGCAGTTTATCCAATTCGCCATAGTCATATTTTTCCGTGGACACGCTCCCCAGCACCTCAGCCAGCAGGGCCGCGTAAGGGATGAGCTCCTGCGGCAGGGTGCGCACATCGAAGAGCAGATTGACATAAACCACCCCGTTGCTGAAGGTGTTGTAATGCAGCACCTCAAGATCGTGGATGCTCTTCTTTTCCGCCACATACCAGTGCGTTTTAGCAGAGATATCCTTCAACTCGAGATGAGGAATCGTGGCCAGCGCTTCCGGGGCATCCTCGCGCTGCTGATAGGCGACCAACTCCCCGGTCTCCCGCACCAGCTGATCGATTTGCTCTCGGGAAAGGGAGGCCTTGTAGCGGCTGAGTTCCTCGGCCACTTTGGCGTTATTCACCTTTTCCAGACCCGGTTTGGGTTCCAGCACCACCAGCAGGCTGTGCGGATTATTCAGCAGCTGCGTGCGGATGATGTTCTCCAGACAGGGCTCACTCAGGGATTTCTTGACCTCTGCGAGTGTTTTTTCGTACTCGAGACTTTTGAAGGGATCATCGGCATAGAACCAGCCCGCCAGGGCCTGGAAATTATACGTGAGGCCTTTTTGCGCATCGTCGCCCTCGCGGAGGCGGAATTCCATGCGGTTGATGGTCCCTTCTACGGCCATCTTGTCGAGGCCATTTTCGGCCGCCTCTTCGAGAGCGGACAACACGATTTCCAGGAAACGATCGGCGTCCGCGGCGTTGGCGTTCTGCACCATGATCGTCACGGTATTCTGCTGTGAATCATCGACGGATGCGCGCACTTCGCGGCCGATGCCCGCTTGCTGCAGTGCCAGGCGGATGGGCGCGGATTCCTGATTGACCAGTACTTCGCAGAGAATCTGCAGGGACATCACCAGGGCGCGATCGTCACCGCGGCCGGCGACACAGCTCAACGCCAGCCAGGTCTGATTCCCGGTACTCTCCTCTTCGGGCGAGGCATAATGAGCCGTCACCTTTTTCATGGCCGGGAAAGGCTGCTGCGGTGGAAAATGGGCGCGCACATCGGCTTTCTTGAACGCCGACAGATAATTGGCATCGATGAACTTTAATTCCTTGTCCAGATCGGCGTTGCCATAGAGATAGATGTAGCTGTTGGCGGGATGATAGTAACGGCGATGAAAGGCGAGGAATTGTTCCTCGGTCAGAGCGGGGATGGCGGTGGGATATCCGCCCGATTCGTAACCATAGCCGTTATCCGGGAAAAGATGCTTGCCGATCTGATAATAGAGTTCACGCTGGGCGCTGGAAAAGGAGCCCTTCATCTCATTATAGACAACGCCCTTGTAGGTGATGGCGCTGTCGGGGTGGATCAACTCGTAATGCCATCCCTCCTGCTTGAGAATGCGCGCATCCGAATAGATCAGGGGATAAAACACGGCATCGAGATAGACATGCATGAGATTAAAGTAATCCTGATCGTTCATGCTGGCTACGGGATAGATGGTGATGTCATCTCCGGTCATGGCGTTGAGAAAGGTATTGAGGGAGCCCTGGGAGAGAATATCAAAGGGACTCTTGACCGGGAAATGTTTGGAGCCATTCAATACCGAATGCTCCATGATATGGGGGGTGCCGCTGTCGGATTCGGGGTCGGTTTTGAAGGCGATGCTGAAGGTCTTGTTGGCATCGTCCGCGATGATTTTCAACAGGCGGGCGCCGCTGCCGAGATGTTCGAAATAGAGGCATTCGGCGTTGACCTCTTTGACAAATCTATTTTCCAACAATTTAAAGCCGTGATAGAGCTTGCCGGGTTTGTAGACGACCGCGGCCGAAGTCAGGCCGGAAAAAGCGAAAGTAAATACCATGCATACCATGAATAATTTGTTGTTCATGCAGCCTCCGTATGATTGATTGAATGCACTGAAACCCGTCCCTTTTACGCGGGCCATCCATTCTTTGTTTCGTTTCGTGCCCTTTCTTTTGCCCGCCGCGTTCTTTTGATATAACGCACGGAGCGCCCGGATTGTTCTTGGGCCGTGCATTTATCCGTAAATCAGAAAAAAAAGCCCTGATGAGGGGCTTTTATATTATTGCGTCATGCATAAGACCGGTCACCTCCGGGCCTCGCGGCG
>DCUM01000020.1:45642-52770 GCA_002327255.1 bacterium UBA2214
TCCGGGCCTCGCGGCGTTGGCATGGCCAGGCCTTGTCGCGGCGCTAGGTATTATGTCGCCCCGGAGGCCGGTTGTGTCCTCAGCGGCTGGCAGAGGCAGCGCGCGCGGGAATAGCGGCGGCCTGCTCCAACACCTCGATGCGCAGGGTTTGTTCGTCCAGTTTCTCTTTCAACTCCTTGATATAAATCGCCTGGGTTTCCACCGTCTCCCACAGCTGCGTGGTCAGGCTGCCCAGCGAGGATTTGCCCTTGCTATTCCACTCGTCGCGGCCGATGATGGTGGGCAGATGGCGCTCTCTTTGCATAAATTGGATCATATCCGAGATCGGCATCAGACGATAATCGCCATATTGGTCGCGGTCTTCGGGCCGGACCTGGCCGTCGTAATAGTAATCGAAAACATAATCGGTGAGCATGACCGCGTCATCCCAGACCGCCTCCGCCTTGATCCAGCCTTTGTCGGTCAGGGTGTTGACTCCTGACATATTCGGATTGCCGACTACCAGGCCGGAATCGATCAGGGCATGGCCTTTGACGTAAAACTCGTAAAGCGCATTCGGAACTCCAGAAGAACGGACGGTGAGGCGGCCGGTGGAGGGAGCGCCGATCGCCATGCCGACCGCGACGTTGCCGACGAAACGGTTGGCATTGCCTTCGGTGACCAGTCCTGCGTTGGTATATATGCGTGCCGTAGAAGCCGTATATCCGGTGGGATTTTCGGGTGTTGCTGAAATCATGACGTTATAATCGGGATCCTGTATGGACATGAGGATCATGCTGCTTTGACCCATTAAATTGAGTGAAGCGAGGGAATTTGCCTGAATCGTCATGCTGGCACGGGCTGCAGAATTGGTGAATTGCAGATACTCATCGCCTAAGTTATTGGCATAGGAAAAATTGCTCAAATAGCCAACCCGCGTCTGGCCTGCACCCGGCACTTTCACCGCGATGGACCCGCCCGACAAGGCCTGGTCAGACCATCCCAGGCTCAGCGGCGCCGCAGTGGTGCCGCTGCCGGTGAGAGAGGCGTCGGTGGTCACCGTTGTCAAGCCCAGATCGGTGAAGGTGGCGGTTAAATTGGGGAGACTGTTGCTGCGCGTCAGCGTCAGCGTCTTGGTGGTGGTGCCGCCGAAAGAGGCGCCGGTGACCACGCCATCGGCGCCGGAGGGCGCCGCCTGCCAGGTGCCGTAGCCGCTGGCATCCGCGGTGAGAACGCGCCCTGCTGTGGTGGAAGTGCCGAGCCGGAACCCGGTCAGTGAGGCCGTGGCAAAAGAGACATTATCACTGGTGCGCACGTTCTGATTCATCGCATAGAGTTCATAATTGCCCTGTCCCGTGTTCAGCGTTGTGCTCGACAGGGCGCCATTGACGTTGGCCGTCCCGTTGACGTTCAATTTGTGGCTTCCCGGCGCCGTCGTTCCGATGCCTGTCTCACCGGTTGCGGTGATGTGCATGAGAACGGCGGTGCCGCTGCTGTTTTTAATCTGCAGCTGCGGCCACGCGGTGGCGGCAAAGAGCAGTGAGGTCAATAAGGTGATGATTGTTTTATTTTGCATAATGCCTCCGTACATGAGTGGCGCTGATCGTTGCCAATGTCGCCAAATGATTACATTGGTCATAAAATCCAGACATCCGTCATCCATTACTCGAACGGTCAGGAAAATTTTGACTCACAAATCTTTTAAAAATAATATAACATTTTTGCGCTAAATGACAAGCCAATTATTTGCAAATTTTATACCACTATACGGATAGAATCCATACTTCCGTATCGCAAAGAATGCAGGCCAGGAATCGGCTTGCAAAAAACACTTTAAAAAACATTTCCAAATTCGTATATTCTCTAACGGCCAATGCGATTCGCTTATTTCACGGCATCTCATACCTGGCGTCATCTCAGCTATGAAGGAATGATACCCATGCATATCCCCGGACTCACGCTCATCGCCGAATCGATCAACGATTCCGTCCCTTCCACCCATGCCCTATTCGAAACGGAGGACATGGGGGGCATCATTGAACTCGCCAGATTGCAGGCGGAGAAAGGCGCCGATTACATCGACGTCAATGTCGGTTACCGGTCACCCGGTTTCATGGCCACGGTGGTCCAAAAAATCCAGGAATACATCACCCTGCCGCTTTCCATCGACACCCCGGATCCGGAAATAGCCGCCGCGGGATTGGCCGTCTACGATCCCGGACGCGCCGGCAACCGCAAACCGATCCTGAATTCCATCTCCGAGGCGCGGCTCGAAATGTTCGATTTGTATGCGCAATACCCGTTCATTCCGATTTTGCTGGCAACCGAAGGTAAAGATTCTTTGGGCGGCATCAAAATGAACCTCAGCGCAGAAGAGACCTACGCCACGGCCCAATCAATCATGCAGACGGCTCGCGAACGCATCCCTTCTGTCCGCAACGATGAACTCATCATCGATGCGGGCATCATGCCCATCGGCAGCGATTCCAGCGGCAATTTCAGGCGGCTCATGGAAACCCTGCGGCTCATGCATGAAGAGAGCGATTTTACCGGCGTCAACCGCTCCGTCGGACTCAGCAATTTCACCGTGATGCTGCCGGCACAGAAAGGAGACGGTTCGCCGGTGAAGGGTCCATTGGAAAGCGCTTTCCTGACCATGGCCATGCCGCTGGGATTGAATATGATCGTCGGTTCCGTAAAACGGAAATATATGATCCTTCCGCAAGATCACCCTGCGATGCAGTGTCTGCAGGATGCCCTGAAGCTGGAAGGCCTCGACGTCATCATGCGCGTGATGAGCTACATCGCCTAGGAGCCCTTCATGAAATGAAGGGGGCGCAAGGGCCGCCGGGTTAAATCCATTGGTATTGCAGGATGAATCTTGATCTGCTTTTTCGTCAACCCCATCGTCAACAGGTGCAAGCATTGCCATTTTTTGATGCGCTCGGCGGCGAATATTTCAGGCCGGTGCGCATCCTCATCATTGCTTATTAATTTTATTCATCGGAAGACATTAAACAGGGAGCCAGGTCATGCAGGAGATCATCGACAAAATTGCTGTTTGTATTGAATTGGGAAAAATATCCAAAACCACGCCCTTCCCGCCGCACATGAAGGATCAGGATGGCGCCGATGAAATCGCCGCTGCGGCCTTGCAGCAGGGTGTCTCTCCGGATGCCCTTCTGGCCGGATGCATGCAGGGTATGGAACGCGTCGGGAAACAATTCAGTGAAAATCTGATCTTTGTCCCCAATTTGCTCATGTCCGCGGCAGCCATGAATGCGGTGATGAAACATCTCAAGCCCTTTCTTGAAAGCGGGGCCATCAAACGCAAAGGCACCTTTCTCATCGGTACCGTGGCCGGTGACCTCCACGATCTCGGCAAAAACCTCGTCTCCATGACCATCAAGGGGGGTGGCTTTGAGGTAATCGATCTGGGCGTGGATGTGTCGACGGAAAAATTCCTCAATGCCGTCGCCGAACATCCGGGCTGTTCTGTCGGAATCAGCGCCCTGCTGACCACGACGATGGTCAACATGGAAAAAACCGTCAAGACCATCAAGGAACACCATCCGGATGTCAAGGTGCTGGTCGGCGGCGCCCCGGTGACGGAAAATTTTTGCCGCCAGATCGGCGCTGATTTCTATTCTCCCAATCCCCAGGGCGCCGTGGATTATTTGAACAGGCTCGTCGCTTGACACCACATCAAGCGCCGCCAGAGTCAATCAGCAGCAAACCCTGAATGAGAAGGGGACTGGCTCCCCTCTCTAACGGGGGGCGCGCTTTTCACAAATCGTTGCGCAATTCCCCAACGCAGATGCAGCGGAACCGTTGCAGGGCGAGCAGACTGCTCGCCCTGCAATTATTGCCCTTTTGCATAAAAAATCATTGACAAGATACTAAAAAGCCCCAAACTGCTTGTTCATTTCCAGAACTCCCACCACCTCTTGACCGGCTTGGCTTGCTTCTCTTCTTCCGCCTGTGCGGCTTTTTGCATCTCTTCCTCGCGGAGCCGGACTTGTTCCTGAATTTGCAGGGCCAGGGCATCGCCTCTGATGCCTTCATCCAGTTTTTGTTGCACGAACTCGCTCAGGGACGCTGCCTCCACACCCCGGGCGACGCCATCGGCCATGGCGCGTGTGGCCATGGCCAGTTCCCGGCCCTTGAGTCCCTTGTCCATACCCCTGGTGACGATCGCTTCGGCCTGCTGACTGGGAACGCCCCGGCGCGCAGCGGCTTCGACAGCGACGCAGGCGCTGTCGATCTCGGCCTTGTTCTTCCTGGCCTTTTTGGCCTTGTCGCGAACGCGGCCTTTGGCATTCTCCAGCTCTTTTTGCCAGTCCGACCGGGTGGAATCACCCCACTTCTCCCAGCCGGGTGGAACACTGCTCTCCCACCCCTCTTTTTCGCCACGTTCCCAACCGGCAGGACGCTGCTTATCCTTATCGCTCAGGACTTTGCCGCCGCGCTCTTCTTTTTTCATCTGCCCGGGAGGGACATGCCCTTCTTTCCTCTCTGAGCCCATCTGTGCTTCGTCTTTATTACCCTTTTCAGACTGTTTCAGGGCCTCCGCGGCCTTGCCCTTGAGATGCTTTTCCTGCTGCTTTAACGTATCCGCAGACCGGTTTTTTTGCCCCTGTCCGTGCCCCTGGGCCAGCAGCGCAGAAGCGGAAACCAGGATGGCCGTCGCCAGGGAAATAGTCAAGAGCCATTTCATTTTCGTCATGAATAGGTCCTCCCATGTTGTGATAAAGATCGCATCGATTCGCCGCTATCGGGACAGATGCGAGCATTGCTACACCCGGAAAATTAGGCATTCATTTTGCAACAGTCAAGAATTTATCTTGCGCCGGCACTCCAAAAAACCGTTGCATCGATTGAATCAAAACGCTACCTTGTAGTTCATTCCCGGGACCCTTTTGCCGTTTCGATCGGGAAAACCCTGCCCAGGCCATGAACTGGACAGCCGACACAAAAAAGAGTATCGGAGCCCGCCCATGAGTGACCACAGCGCAACACCGCAAGCATCCGGGAAATCTCTCGACCACGGAGAGGCCGCGCTCATTGCCGTGTTCGGCGCTTTATGGGGTTTGATGGAGATCACCATCGGCACCGCCCTGAAAGGCATGCGTCTGCCCATGTCTGGGATGATACTGGCCATGCTCGCCGCAATCATTGCGCTGACCGGATACTATTTCGTCCCCCGCCGCGGCGCCATTCTCATGATGGGCGGCGTCGCCGCCCTGCTCAAGGTTTTCTCCGTCGGCACGGTCATCGCCGGTCCTTTCTTTGCCATCCTCATCGAAGCCCTGGTGGCTGATGGGATCTGTTCCCTGCTCGGCCGCCATCTCCTCGCTTATCTCGGCGCCGGGGCTGCCATGCTCTGTTACACCGCCCTGCATCCCTTCATCACCCAGGGCTTGCTTTTTGGCGGCCGGATTTACGAGGTCTATGTGGCCACGGCCAGACAGGTGGGACAATTCCTGCACCTGGAGAGCGTTCATCTCGCCGCCCTGGTGGGCCTCTATCTGCTGCTGCACCTCCTCGCCGGCGCCGCAGCTGGTTTCTTCGCCTTCCGCCTCGCCAGGGCCGTAAAAATCGAATTGCATAAGCTGGAACACTCCGCATGAAGCGGTACGCTTTTTGCTTTCTCCTCGGCATCGCCGCGGCTTTGTCTCTGAACGAGCGCACCCATCTCATTCTTTTTCCCGCCGCCTTGCTGGCAGTCGCCATGGTGGAGCACCGCGCCTATCGCATCTTCAGACACTGGAAATTGTGGTTCTTCTTCATCTTCATCCTGCTGATCCCGGTCCTGCTGGTTCCTCCCAAAGATGCGGCGTGGCTGGGAGCGGCCTACAACAGCCGGATGCTGCGTCTCAACTTCATCATGGTGGAGCGCAGCGTGCTCATCATGCTCTCCATCAGGCTCTTCACCACCCACATCTCGCTGGATCATCTCTCGCACGGCCTGACGCAAATCGGCCTGGTGCAGTTCGAGCGCGTCTTTCGTCTCGCCATGGAGCTGCTGCCGCAGATTCGCATGGCCGCCACCGACACTTTCAAGGAGCTGCCATTGAAAACATTGCTGAAACGCCCGACCCTGCTGCTGAATCTGGCGAGCCGGTTGGTGGCGCAGATCATCTTTCAGGCCCACCGGCAGGGTGCGGTCTCACGGACCGGGGAGGAAAACAATCCATGAATCCGGGACGCATCGCCCTGGTGACGGGCCGCCCCAACAGCGGCAAGACGGCTTATTTGTCGGCCCTGTTGCAGCGCGCGCAGCGCCTTGGCAAAAGCACCGGCGGCGTCCTGAGTCATGGTCTGTGGATACACGGCGATAAGAGAGGTTTCGAAGTGGAGATCGTGGCCAGCGGAGAAAAGCATGTGCTCGCCGGCACAGACCTGCAGGGGACAGACACGCTCCGCTATGGCCGTTTTATTTTCGCTGCGCCTGTTTTCGAGAGAGCGGTTGAAGCGCTGCAAGAGAGCACCGGCAAAGAAGTCGTGGTGGTGGATGAATACGGTCCGCTCGAACAGAGGGACGCCGGACTGTGGCCGGGCATCGCGCACCTGCTGCGCCATCACGACGGCTGCCTGCTGATCTCGGTGCGCCCGGCGCTGGTGCACGAGTTGGTGCAGCGCATCCGCACTGGCGGGCAAGCACCGTGATGCAAAATATTTCAGACGACAGGATGCGTGGCGACAGCCTGGATTTTACACCATCTCCGCCAGCAACTTCAGATAATCGAGCAGCAGCCGCGTGATGAGGAAATTTTGCCGCACGTACTCGCGTCCCTTCTGCCCCATGGCCTCTGCCATTTCCGGCTCCTTCAGGCATTTCACCACCGCGCGGGCAAAACCCTCATTGTCTTTAGGCGCCACCAGAAAACCGGTCTCGCCGTCCTGAATCTGTAACGGAATGCCACCCACATCAGACGCCACCACCGGCCGGCCTTTCCACAACGCCTCGGTCACCGTAAGCCCGAAACCCTCACGCAGGGATTTTTGAATCACCACAGACGACTGACGCTGCAGCATGTTGACGAGAAAGTTGTTCTCCGTGGTCAGCAGAATGACATCGTGGTTGTGTAACAGGTTATTGGCCTGTTGTTCGACTTTGCGATAGATCTCTATGCCCTCCGGGTCATC
>DCUM01000213.1:0-3752 GCA_002327255.1 bacterium UBA2214
TCGTCAACCAGTACGACGACGTCACCGCGTTGCGGGGTTTTGACTATTATTATTACATTGTCTCCTTTGATGATGGCCGCAATAACACAGGCGGCCTCAATCCGCCCGGCCCATTGTACAGCAGTCCCTTCTATGCCAAAACGGTCAATCCGACCAATTTGAAACGAAAGGCCGGCGAGAGCTTTGAACAGATACGCGTGGTGCCCAATCCCTTCAACCTGCGCGCCAGAGATCTGCAATATGGTTACAGCGCACCCGACCGGATCAACTTTCTCGACATTCCTCCCATTTGTACGATCAAAATTTACACCGAACGGGGTGATCTGGTTCAAACCATACAGCATACCAATGGCAGTGGCGACGAGTCCTGGAATTCGATTACCTCTGCAGAACAGGTCGTTGTCAGCGGCGTCTATATTGCTGTCTTCGAGACGCCCGATGGCCAGAGAGCCATCCGTAAATTCGTCATTATCCGCTAAGTGGAAATTAACCTGAGCAATGATCATAAAGGAGCGTACAACATGAAGCGTATCATCATCCTCAGCGTTTCGCTTTTTCTCGTGTTCGGATGTCTCTACACGGACGGTCTGGCGCAGAAAAAGCTGGCCCAGACGGGCTGCCAGTTTCTCAGTGTGGGAACCGATGCGCGCGCCACAGCCATGGGCGAAGCGTTCACAACGGTGGAAGGTTCCTCAGCGTCGCTGTTTTACAATCCGGCGGGCATGGCGAGACTCAACAAGACCCTGGAACTCACCGCCAGCCAGATGAAATGGATCGCCGACATCAACTATATCGGCGGCAGCATGGCGATACGGCCCTTCCACGGCCGCTTCGGCGTCCTCGGCGTCAGTTTCATGTCCATTGACTATGGTGATCTGCAGGGCACCGTGGTCGCCGACAATGAGCAGGGTTTCCTCGATACCGGCGATTTCTCGCCCAGCGCCTATGCGATCGGTGTCGGCTACGCCAACGATCTCACCGACCGCTTTTCTGTCGGCGGACAGGTCAAATATGTCTATCAGGATCTGACCTCCAGCGTCATTCCGTTGAACAACGAACCGCCCTACATCACCGAAGAAAAAGATTATCATCAGGGCGTCTATGCCTTCGATTTTGGCACCCTCTACAAAACCGGATTCAAGAGCCTGGCGTTCGGCATGTGCGTGCGCAACTTTTCCCGCGAAGTCAAGTATGAACGCGAGGGCTTCCAGCTGCCGCTGACCTTCAAGGTGGGATTTTCCATGGACGTGATGGATTTGATGCCGGAGATGAAGAATAATCACTCCCTGCTGCTCTCGATTGACGCCGTGCACCCGCGCGATTTCCCGGAATACCTCAATATCGGCGGCGAATATATTTTCATGAAAATGCTGGCGCTGCGCGCCGGATATGTCACCGCGCAGGATGACTATGGCCTGACCGCCGGTTTCGGCGTGCATACCTTTGGCGTGGCTATTGATTACTCTTATATGCCGTTTGATGTATTCGATAATGTCAATCGATTCACCGTCAAATTCAGTCTGTAATCAAACTCATTTTTCACGCAACGTGATCATTATATAAGGAATCAAGACATGACAAAGAGATTTCTTGCTTCATCAGGGATCCTGCTGATCCTGGCCATGCTCTTCATGCTCGCGGGATGCGAGGAGAACAAATATCCCGACAGCCTCTATAATCCCAATGCCACCTTCAATGCATCCGCCGAGATCACTGCAGTGGATCCTCCCAATCTGGGACTGGCCGGCGTCACGGTCATCACCCTCACCGGCAAGAATTTCTCCCCGGTGCTGAATGAGAATATCGTCTTTTTCGATGCGGTGAAAGGTACCCTGCTGGAGGGTTCCGAGACCCGGCTGGTGGTGCGGGCGCCCATTTATACTTCGGACTCTTGCGGCATACGCGTCTCGGTGCAAGGCGCACTGCTCTTCAGCAACAAATGGAAATACAAACTCGAACCGGCGCAGACCCCGCTCGCCGCTTTCACCACTGCTGAACAACCCTGGGCCATCACGGCCGATGCAGCAGGAAATGTGTACACATCCCTGGTCGTCAGCAATGCCGGCGTCGGCATCAAAAAGATCACCCCTGAGGGTGTCATGGGTGACTATTCGCCCAAAGGCGGCGAGACCAAGTACTCGGCCATGAAAATGGGGCCTGGCGGCGTCATCTATGCCGTACGCATTGCCAAGGCCATCTTCACCATCCCTGCAGCGGGCGAGAAACCGGTGACCTGGGTCACAGCAGGCCTGGGCACGATCTATGATCTCGATTTTGACGCCAACAAGAACATCTGGGGCGTCGGCAACAACACCGACATCTATCGCGTCAAGCAGGACAAGAGTGTCGCCAAGTTCCCGTTCACCGCCGATCTGCGTTCCGTGCGCGTCTTTAATGGCCATGTCTATGTCGCGGGCAAGAAAGACGGCGCCGAGAAAATCTGGCGTTTCCCGCTCAACGGCGAAGAACTGGGCGCGGTCGAGGAGTATTTCGATTTTTCGGCCAAGGTGAGCAGCGAATACAGCGTCTACTGCATCACCTTCTCCGCCGATGGCTACATGTACGTCGGCACCAATGCGCCGCAGGCGTTGTATCTGGTGCATCCCGGCGGCAACTTTGAAGTCCTCTATCCCGGCCAATTCCTGCCCAAGGCACTGGTGTTCGCCTGGGGTGCGGGTACCACTCTCTGCTACACCCGCGAGGCCACGGCTGCGAATCCGCAAACCATCATTCGTCTCAATACACTGAAACAGAGTGCGCCCTATTACGGCATCCTGTAAATGGGCCAACAAGGCGTCTCATCATCATAACAGGGAGGAGAGTCGATAACAACCTATTGTCCATAATCAACTATTTCCAATTAACCCCACTTCTTACTCTTAACAGGAGGAAATCATGAGAAGAGTTGCAACAGTAGTACTGGCCTTTCTCATTCTTTTCAGCGTTCAGGGCTTCGCCAAATGGCAGTTCGTGAAGAACTTTCCCGACGATAACCTGCTGGTCAACACCGGCGGCCACGGCGTCGTCTGCGATCCGGAAGGCAAAGTCTGGTTCCAGGCCTACGGCAATGATGGCACCATCATCAAAGCGGATGGCACCACGGGAAACACCCGTCTGATCTATTGCTGGTATCCCGACGGTACCCCGGCACCCTGGCACAAAACCAATGTCGTCGAACTGCCCGACGGCAAATTGGACACCCTGTGGAACAGCCACCGCGGTCTCGGACTCGATCCGGATGGCAACATCCTCTGGACGTCGTTTGACGCGATCTATCGCTTCGACTACAAAACCGGCAAGGTGCTGCAAAAGTTTTTGCCGCTCCCCAATGCCACGCTGACCGCTCCGGCGACCGATGCCGAAGGCAACATTTATTGCAATTTCGTGCTGCCCGGCAACCCGATCATGGTCTATGACAAGGATCTGAATTTCCTTGGCAATGTCATCGAGGCGGAAGTCGGCTACGGCCGCAATGGCTGGGTGACCCAGGATGGTCTCGAGTTCTACTCGCCGCGCTATGACAAACTGGCGGTCTTTAAATACAGCCGCGAGGATGTCTTCTCGTCCTTCGTCGGACCGGACACGGTTCTCAAGGGCACCTGCTCGCAGAGCAACTGGGCCATCAATCCGAGAAGCGGAAAAACCTGGCTCGATGCCGGCAGCTATTTCGACATGCCCAACCGTTTCCCCGGCGTGGAGACCCATTACACCCCCAATACCTACTATGAATTCGACCTTGCCACCGAAGCGGT
>DCUM01000213.1:3883-30310 GCA_002327255.1 bacterium UBA2214
CTCTTCACGCTGACCCATCCGATCACCGCCATGCCGGGAACCGAGTTCGGCTGGAAGTTCCGTGGTGGTCCGGCGGAAAACTTTGCCGATGGCGGCTGGGAAGGCGGCTCTGATCATAAATTCACCTTCACCGGTATGGATCTGGTCCTCGCTGCCTTCAAGCCAGCCGTTGTTCCGGCCGGCAAGAAACTGGCCCAGGATGTCACGGTGGTCTTTTCGGTGAACGTCGCCGGCGCTGTGGATTGGTTCAACAAGAAGCACTTCCCGAGCGTTGACAAAGTGATTCTCAACGGTGATTTTGCCCCGATCGGCACGGGCGGCTGGGCCGGCTGGAGTGTCGCCGATATCGGCAGCGGCCTGATCGAAATGTTCGATAACGGCCTGGCAGCCAACGGTGATGCAGTGGCCGGCGACGGCATCTGGTCCACCAAGGTGCTCTTCGCAGCAGGAACGGCTGCCGCCCATTACTACAAATACGGCATCTATTCCGCGGGCTATACCGATACGTTGAACGCCGGGGTCATCCCGATGGACAATGAGGCCGGTTTTGCCATGAACCATCAGGTTACCATCAACGATGTCAACCCGGTATTTGTCAATGTCACCGACAAATTCGGCTCGCAGTGGGTGAGTGTGGAACGCATTCCGACCGCCGGCATGCCGGAGGCGTTTGTGCTCCATGCCAACTATCCCAATCCATTCAACCCGACCACGACGATCACCTATGATCTGGCCAGCAACAGCCATGTGCGCTTGACGATTTTCAACGCCATGGGACAGATTGTGGCGACCCTGGTCGACGCGAATCAGACCCCCGGCACCTATCGTGCCACCTGGGATGGCAAGAACCTCAGCGGCGCCATCGTCCCGAGCGGTGTCTATTTCTATCGCATCGAAGGCGACGGCTTTGCCAAAACCATGAAAATGACGCTGATGAAATAAGCGTCCTTGAAGAACCAGAGCCTGTGCACCTCCGGGTGCACAGGCTTTTCTTTGCATTACTTTGCCATGCTCATCAAAATATTTCCAGAACAAGATCAGCCTGAAAATTTTTCAAGTCATAAGACCTGTGTTGTTAGACCTCTTGAGCACCAGATTTCGCTGACTCTTATTTAACCACGAAGCACACGAAGGTCACGAAGAAAAGGATGAATATTTGTCCTCCAGATCCAGCGAACCCTCTCCATGCTTCGTGTTCTTCGTGCACTTCGTGGTCAAAGTTCTGCGTCTGATAAATGCACACCTGTTCAGTCCCGGGATGTGCGGGTTTGGTTGAGACGCTTCTTTTTGGGATGAAAAATTCGGCTGTACAAGCATGAGGAGATACTGGCCATGCGCAAAATGCTATCCCTGGTCGTGCTGCTGCTGGCTCTGGCCGCAGCCCTGATGGCGGGGACCACGGGCAAGATCGCCGGCGTCGTAAGCGATTCCGAAAGCGGAGATGCACTGCCCGGCGTCAACATCGTCGTGGAGGGCACCAGCGCCGGGGCTGTCACCAATCTGGATGGTCAGTACACCCTGTTGAATCTCAAGCCGGGGCTCTATGATTTAAGGTTCACCATTCTGGGATACGCCGAATACCGCGTCCGCCAGGTACGGGTGGACATCGATCTCACCACCGCGCTCGATGTGCGGCTGCGGCCGGTCGCTCTGCAGGGCGAGGAAGTGGTTGTTGTGGCGCAACGGCCGATTGTGGCGCGGGATGTCTCCAACAGCCAGATGAACATCGAGTCCCGGACCATCGAGGCCATGCCCGTGGAAACGGTGCGTGAGGTGATCTCCCTGCAGGCGGGCATCGAACGCGGCCGCGAAGGCATCATCGTGCGCGGCGGCGGCGCCAGCCAGACCGCCTTCATGATGGACGGCCTCTCCCTCAACGACGAGCGCTCCAACATTCCCTACACCGCGGTGGGCCTGAGTTCGGTGAAGGAAATCCAGATTCAGACCGGCGGTTTCAATGCCGAATACGGCAACCTGCGCTCGGGCCTGGTCAATGTCATCACGCGCGAGGGCGATAATCAGCGATATTCCGGTACCATTACCCTGCGCTACAGTCCTGCGGCGGCCAAGCATTTCGGCACCTCGGTTTACGATCCCTACTCCTATTTCAATCGCGTCTACATGGATCCCGCGGTGTGCTTCACCGGGACGGCCAGCGGCGCCTGGGACGCCTTCACCCAAAGACAGTACCCCAAATTTGACGGCTGGAATACCTATTCCGATCAAACCCTGCGCGACAACAATCCCGACAACGATTTGACGCCGGAAGGCGCGCAGCGTCTCTATGCCTGGCAGCACCGCCGTCAGGGCGACATCACCAAGCCGGATTATGTCCTCGATGGCGGTTTCGGCGGTCCGGTTCCGTTCATCAGCAGGCAATTGGGCGGCCTGCGCTTCTTCGCCTCGCATGTCCGCGAGCAGGAAATGTTCGTCATCCCGCTCTCCCGCGATGCCTATCGCGAGAATCACACCCAGCTCAAGCTGACCACAGACATTGCACCGTACATGAAACTGGTTTTCACCGGATTATACGGAGAGGTTCACTCGGTCTCTCCGTACAACTGGACGACCACTCCCACCGGTTACGTCCTGCGCGACCAGGAGCAGATCGCGGATTTGACCACCGCCAGCGAAGGCCGCGCCATTTTGTACATGCCGGGGTATTACAGTCCCAGCTCCATCTATCGTCAGGTCTATGGCGTGCAGCTGACCCACATGCTCAACACAAAAACTTTTTATGAGGTCTATCTTCAACACAACCATAGCCGCTACAATACCTTCAAAATCGCCGACCGCGATACGACCAAAATTTACCAACCGCTGCCCGGTTATTTTGTCGATGAGCTGCCCTACGGGTACATGGGACAGAGTGCACCGAGCATCAACGGCGACCGTATGGGTGCGTGGATGAACCTGGGACGCGACAAGAGCGCCAACGCGACCACCAGTTTGAAAGCGGATTTGACCAGCCAGGTCACCCCGCGGCATCAGATCAAGACCGGCGTGCAGTTCGTCTACAACGACTATAACATCCATTCCTTCACCGATGGGCCGGCCTTGCCGGATCAATGGAGCCGCAGCCTGAAATATAATGTCTTTCCCTACCGCATCGGGCTCTATCTCCAGGACAAGGTCGAATTTCAGGGCTTTATCGCCAATCTCGGTCTGCGCATGGATTACTCCGATCCCAACGGCACCTATCTGGTGCTGAACGATTATGATAAAAACCTCGCCGCCGGCGCCGGCAAAAAGGTCGATCAAAGCGTCGATAAGGCCGATGCCAAAGCCCATCTGATCTGGAGTCCGCGTCTGGGCGTCTCCCACCCCATCACCGCCAATTCAAAACTCTATTTCAATTATGGACACTTTTCCCAGGAGCCCGTCTCCTCGTACCGCTTCCTGCTGCAGCGCGAGAACAACGGCGCGGTCAAGTATTTGGGCTCTCCCGAACTGGCGCCCGAAAAGACCGTCGCCTATGAACTGGGCTATTCACAGAATCTCTTCGATCTCTTGTTGCTCAACGTCGCCGCCTATTACAAGGACGTGACCAACCAGCCGGGCTGGATCAATTATGTCAACATCAACACCATGATCAATTATTACAAAGCCGCCAACAACAACTATGCGGATATCCGCGGCTTTGAAGTGACCCTGACCAAACGCAGCGGACGCTGGGTTTCGGGATTTGTCAACTATACCTATGATGTGCAGACTTCCGGCTATTTCGGCCTGCAGACCTATTACCAGGATCCCACCCGGCAGCGCGACTATTTGCGCCTGAATCCCTACCAGAGCCGGCCGCGGCCGCGGCCCTACACCCGCGCCAACCTCGATCTGCACACGCCGGCGGACTTTGGCCCCGTAGCCATGGGATGGCGGCCCCTGGCGGACTGGAACCTCAATATCCTCGCCGATTGGCGCACAGGGAGCTATTCCACCTACAATCCCAAGGGTCTGCCCGGTATTCTCGATAACGTGCAATGGCGTGACTGGTACAACATCAATCTCCGCCTCTCCAGAATGCTCCACATCGACAAGCTGCAATTCCAGGTTTACCTCGATGTCAATAATCTATTCAATTTCAAATATTTGAGTTATGCCGGCTTTGCCGACAGCTACGATCAGGAAGACTATATGAGTTCGCTCTGCTTCTCCTGGGAAGAGGGAGACAAGAAGGGAAACGATCGCATCGGTGATTATCGCCCGGATGGGGTCCAGTACGATCCCCTCGAAGACAATCCCGGCAACGATGCAGCGATCACGGCGCGCAATGAAACGCGCAAAAAGACAAGGTCCTACATCGACAATCCCAACATCGAATCGCTGACTTTCCTGAACCCCAGGGACATCACCTTTGGTCTTAAAATCAATTTCTAACCATCCAGGAGCGGAGGAGCAAACATGAACAAAAGCGTGTTGAACGGCGGCTGCAGCGCTCTGCTGCTGATGATGGTTGCCGGGCTCGTTCTGACCCTGGTCCCCGCGGGTGAGGCGCAATTGCTCGGCACCGAACGGCGCTATATCCGCGTCGGACCCTTGCAGACTTTTTATTCTTCCTTTGGCCGCGAATGGGGCGATGACGACGGCAATGGCATCTTTGAAGGCCTGATGTGGCCGGCCGATTATCCCTATCAGGACAATGCGGTCATCAATATCTTCTTCCTGGGGTGCAGCGATTTTACCAATGCGCAGGGCGATCCCTTCGAAAAATTTGCCTTTCCGGTCACGGCAGACCTGAGCGCCATCAACCTGTCTATTTTTCCGGTGGAATTCAAGCAAGTCAGCAAATTCGAAATGCCTGCGGTCATCGTCGACGGCAACAACGTCAGCGCCCGCTACGCCGAGGATGTCGATGAGATCGATCCCACCCTCATCGCGGACCGCAAGATTGTCAATACCATCCATACGGTGATGGGGTTGACCATCAAACGGGAAATCTACTATTTCACCCAGCAATATCATAATAACTATTTCATCAAGGTTTTTACCTTTACCAATACCGGCAACACCGACTATGACGATGAGATCGAGCGCACGACGCCCCTGAAGGGCGTGCGTTACAGCACCGGCGTGCGCTACAGCGTCAGCCGCGAAGGCGCCATGAAGATCGGCGGCACCCAGTTCTGGGGACAGCAGACCTACGTGACGCGGCGCGGCGAGAACTATGCCGCCCATGCCGGAGAGACCCTCACCGAAGCCAATCCCATCGTCGACTGGTTGCGCTGCGGCATGGCCTGGGCGGGGCAAAAACGGGAAAATGCCTTCGACAACATCGGCGGACCGGATGTGGCGGGCACCGGCCGGCTGTGCGCACCGCACCACGCCGGCAGCGTCATCCTTCATGTCGACCGGAGCGGCACTGAAAAGACGGATGATGTCAACCAGCCGGTTGTGCTGGGCTGGCACGCGGCCGATGAGCAGACCTTTTTCAGCACCGGTCTGCTGACCAAGAATGATCTGCCCAACATGATCAAACTCTACGACATGCTCGCCGGACAGCCGCTGCGCGGCCTCGGCGGCAACGAACGCTTCGATGAAAAATATGCGGCCTCCAATCCGGATGCGTTTACGGTGCACATGGATGCCGGCGGAACCGATCTCTGGGTCTGCTATGGACCGTGGGATTTGGAGCACGGCGAGAGTATCACCATCGTCGAGGCCGAAGGCATCCATGGCCTGTCGCGGCAGATGTGTGAGACCATCGGCCGGCGCTGGAAACAGGCGTATGGGAATGCGGCGGATAAAGGACCGTTCACACTGCCGGATGGCAGCACCACGACCGACAAGGATATCTACAAAAACAGCTGGGTGTTCACCGGCAAAGACAGCCTGTTATTGACTTTCAGCCGCGCCAAGCGCAATTTCGACGCGGGACTGATGATTCCGCAGCCGCCGCAGCCGCCGCCGTTCGTCGAAGTCACCTCCGGCGGTGATCGTATCACCATTTCCTGGGCGGCCAGTCCGTCGGAAGCCGAACCGGGATTTGGCGGCTACAAGGTTTTTCGCGCCATCGGCCGCACCGATACCGTTTTTCAGGAGATTTTCAGCGGCGGAGCGGGGGTCTATGCCTATGATGATGTCCAGGCGACCCGGGGCAAAGCCTACTATTATTATGTCGTCGCCTTCAGCGACGGCAGTGGCAACAGCGCCGGCATTCTCAATCCCAGAGGTCCCCTGTACAGCAGCAAGTTCTACGGTCTGGCCGGCGAGCCGGCCTATCTGCGCCGCCAGGCCGGAACCCATCTCGCGGATATCCGCGTTGTTCCCAACCCCTTCAATATCCTCTCCTCCAAATTGCAATACGTGGGCGAGGCGGATAAAATCATGTTTCTGAATATCCCCGGGCACTGCACCATCCGTATTTTCACAGAGCGGGGCGACCTCATCCATGTGATTTATCATGAAAACGGCAGCGGCGATGAATCGTGGAATTCCGTCACCTCGTCGCGCCAGGTCGTGGTCAGCGGGGTCTATATTGTCCAGTTCGAGGTCACCGAGGATCACCGCGATCCGCAGACCAACCAGGTGCTTTACAAAAAAGGCGATACGGCGTACCGCAAGCTGGTCATCATTCGCTGAAAGAGAAAACGCCCACGCAGAGCATGGGCGTGAGAGTGAGAGACACGCAGAGGCAGGGCGTGAGAGAGGCGTGAGAGAGCGTGCGCGTGAGAGACACCCACGCAAAGCGTGGTAGTGGTTGAAATTGGCTGGCAGGAGACGGCTCCCGCCAGCGAAAGTCGCCGCCAGGAGGCGGCTCCTGCAAAAATATAATTATTAATACATTAAACGCATTGCTATACAGGAGAATGGTAGTATGCCGAGAATCGTATCATCAGCAGTCGTCATCCTCATCACTCTGGCCGTTTGCCTGTTCGCCGGAACAACAGGCAAAATCGCCGGTCTGGTGACGGATACCGAAAACGGCAATCCCCTTCCGGGTGTGAATATCCTGCTGGAAGGAACGCCCTATGGCGCCGTCAGCTCCATCGATGGCCGCTATACCATCCTCAATGTGCCGCCGGGTGTTTACGACATGAAATTTTCCATCATTGGCTACAAGGAGTACCGCGTGCGTCAGGTGCGGGTCGCCATCGACCTCACCACCGAAATGAACGCCAGGATGGCGAGTCAGACCCTCGAAGGGGAAAGCGTTGTGGTGATCGCGCAGCGCCCTGTCGTAACCAAGGACATCTCCAACAGCCAGATGAACATCGAATCACGCACCATCGAGAGCATGCCCGTGCAATCGGTCAAGGAAGTGCTGAGCCTGCAGGCGGGCATACGGAGTGGCAGTGAAGGCATCCTTGTACGCGGCGGCGGCGCCAACCAGACCGTGATGATGCTCGATGGCTTGTCGCTGAATGATGAACGCTCCAATATCCCCTATGCGGCCATCACCATGAGCTCGGTCCGTGAAGTGCAGATACAGACCGGCGGTTTCAATGCCGAGTATGGCAATCTTCGCTCCGGCCTGGTCAATGTGGTGACCAAGGAGGGCGAAGTCAGCCGCTACAATGCCACCGTAACGCTGCGTTACAGTGCCCCTTCGCAAAAGCATTTTGGCCGCTCCCTCTATGACCCAATGTCTTATTTCAACCGGGTCTACATGGATCCGGCCGTATGCTACACCGGCACCAACAGCGGCGCCTGGGACGATTATACCAGAAAACAGTATCCCAATTTTCAGGGTTGGCAGAGTATCGCCGACAAAACGCTGGAAGACAGCAATCCAGCCAATGATTTGACGGCAGAAGGCGCCAAGCGGCTCTACGAATGGCAGCACCGTCGTCAGGGCGCCATTCAAAAGCCCGACTATGTCGTCGATGCGGGGTTTGGCGGCCCGGTACCGTTCCTGTCCCAATATGGCAAGATGCGGTTTTTCCTTTCACACTTCAGGGAACAGGAGATGTACATCTACCCGTTGTCCCGGGATGCCTATACTGAAAACCATACCCAGCTCAAAATGACCACGGATCTGAATCAGAACATGAAACTGGTCTTCACCGGCTTGTACGGTGAGGTTCATTCGGTTTCTCCGTACAACTGGACGACCACGCCCACCGGCCGGGTTCTGCGTGATCAGGGCGAGATCGCCGATCTTTTGAACAGCACCGACGGCGGCGCCATTCTCTATGTGCCGAGCTATTATTCGCCCTCCTCGGTGTATCGTCAGGTGTATGGTTTGCAGTTGACGCACATGCTGACGCCGAAGACCTATTATGAAGTCAGTTTGCAATTCAATAACAATCGTTATAATACCTTCCAGACCACCCTGCGCGATACCTCCAGGAAGCACACGCCGATTCCCGGTTATTTTGTGGACGAGATGCCCTACGGATACTGGGGCTATGGCACCAACAGCATCAATGGCGACCGCATGGGCGGGTGGATGAATCTGGGCCGCGATCAAAGCGTCAACAGCACCACCAATTTTCGGGCCGATCTCACCAGCCAGGTGACGCCACGCCACCAAATAAAAACCGGCATCCAGGTGGTCTATAACGATTTTGATATCAATTCGACCACGGTGAGCCCCTCCAATAATTTCTGGAACCGTTCCATGCAGTACAACGTCTTCCCATACCGGATAGGCGCCTACCTGCAGGACAAGATTGAATTCCAGGGTTTCATCGCCAATCTCGGCTTGCGCATGGACTATGCGGACCCCAACGCGGACTATTATGAAATTGGCGATTATGATAAACTCCTCGGCGCGGGTTACGGCAAGGAGATCGATGTTCAAGCCGAGAAAGTCATGGCCAAGAGCGAGTTTTACCTGAGTCCGCGACTCGGCGTTTCGCATCCCATCACCAACGACAGCAAACTCTACTTCAATTACGGCCATTTTCGTTCGGAGCCCTATTCGTCGTACCGCTTCCGCCTGCAGCGCGAGAACAACGGACTGGTGACCTATCTCGGCGATCCCAATATGGAGATGGAAAAAACGGTCGCCTATGAACTGGGGTATTCACAGAACCTCTTCAACAGCATGCTGCTCAACATCGCCGCGTATTACAAGGATGTCACCAACCAGCCCGGTTGGGTCTATTACCGCAACATCAATGGCACTGTGGACTATTACAAGGCCAGCAACAACAATTATGCGGACATCCGCGGTTTCGAGTTGACCCTGAGCAAGCAGATGGGGCAGTGGATCACCGGTTTCATCAATTATACCTATGATGTCCAGACCTCCGGCTATTTCGGACTGCAGCGTTATTATCAGAATCCCAACATGCAGCGCGATTATCTGCGTCTCAACGTCTATCAGGAGCGTCCGCGGCCACGGCCCTATGCCCGTCTCAATCTTGACCTTCATTCGCCGCAGGAGTTCGGTCCGGCCTTTGGCGCCATCCGGCCTTTCGGGGGCATCAATCTCAACCTCCTCGCCGATTGGCGCGACGGCGCCTATACGACCTACAATCCCAACAGCATCCCCGGCACTCAGGATAACGTGCGCTGGAAGGACTGGTATAACCTCGATTTGCGGCTCTCCAAGATGGTCAAAATGAACCATTTTGAGCTGCATTTCTACATGGATGTCAGCAACGTGCTCAACACCAAGTATCTGAATTATGCCAGTTTTGCAGACAACTATGATTACCTGGATTATCTGGCGTCGCTGAACTTTAATTGGGAAACCGGTGACGAAAAGGGGAAAGACAAGATCGGCGATCTCCGCCCCGATCATATTGCCTTTAGCCCGCTGGAGCCCAACCCTAACAACGATCCGGACATCAAGGCGCGCAATGACAAGCGCAAGAAAGATAAAGCGTACATCGATAATCCCAACATCGATTCGTTGTTTTGGCTGAATCCGCGTGATATCATGTTTGGCATCAAGATTAACTTTTAATGATTGAGGAGCGACAATGAGTACACATAAGCAGAAAAAAATCCTCAGCCTGTGCCTGCTGTTGACCGCCTTGATGCTGATGGGGATTTGGCAATCCGTATGCGCTCAGGTGCAGTCCACCGAGAAGCGCTATGTCCGGATTGGCGAACTGCAGAACCATTATACAGCATACGGATCAGACCGGGCCTATAACAACAGCTGGTATGAAGGCCTGCAGTGGCCGGCCGGCTATTTCAATCAGGATAATTCCGTCATTCGCCGCCAGTGGATCGGTTGTGAAAATTTTACCAGCGAGCGCGACCAGACATTCGAAAAATATGTCATCTATTTCTTCGCCGACAATGTGAATACGGCTTTATATCCCGTGACGCTGAAACAGATTGCCAAATTTCCCATGCCGACCGTGTACGTTGACGGCAATGACATCAGCGCGCCTTTTGCCGGGGATATCGATGAGGTGGATGCGACCATCATTCCGGATCGCATCATCATCAATAAAGTCAACACCAGCATGGGATTGACGATCACCCGCACCGTCTATGCCTTCAGTCAACAGTACCACAACAACTATTTTATCCAAACCTGGAAACTGGAAAATACGGGCAACACCGACTATGATGACGACATCGAGTTGACGCAACCCCTGAAAGGCGTGCGCTTCAGCGCCGGCATCCGCTACGCCGTAAGCCGTGAGGGTTCCTTTGCGATCGGCGGGCCGCAATCCTGGGGCAAGCACAGCTGGGCGACCAAACGCGGAGAGACCTATGCCCAGCATTACGGCGAAAAAATCACCGAGGCCAACCCCATCGTCGACTGGATACGCTGCGGCTTCGAATTTGCCGGACAGAATCCGGCCAATGCGTTCGACAACATCGGCGGGCCCTATATCACCCGGGACGGCCGGCTGGCAGCGCCGCAGCACGCCGGCATCGCCGTGCTGCATGTCGATAAAAGCGCCACGGATTCTGCCGACGATCCCAATCAGCCCAATACATGGGGCTGGCACGCCGGCGATGAATATCCCTCGTTCACCAGCAATTCCATCGAATCCGTCGATGGCATGAAACTGATGTACAGCATGATGAGCGGTGTGCCCTACAAGGGACTCGGAGGCAATGAACGCTTCGATGAAAAATACATGGCCACCAAACCGGACCCCTCCACAGTACACAACGACGGCGGCGGCACCAATGTCTGGTTCTGCTATGGTCCCTGGGATTTGCAGCCGGGCGAGAGCGTGACCATTGTCGAGGCGGAAGGCGTCTCCGGCCTCGGCCGCGCCAAATGCGAAGAGATCGGACGGCGCTGGAAGCAGGCTTACCTTAATCCGGCTGATCAGGGACCCTTCACGCTGCCCAATGGCGCGACAACCACCAATAAAGATACCTACAAAAATACCTGGGTCTTCACCGGAAAGGATTCCATCCTGCTGACCTTCGGACGCGCCAAGCGCAATCTCGATGCCAGTTATCTCATTCCGGCGCCGCCGCAGCCACCGCCCCTGGTCGATATCAAATCGGGTGGTGACCGGATCACGGTTTCCTGGACGGCCAGCCCCTCAGAGAGCGAAGCGGGCTTCGCAGGCTACAAGGTGTTTCGCGCCACCGGCCGCACCGATACCACCTATCAGGAAATCTACAGCGGAGCAGCGGGCGTCTACAGCCACAGCGATCTGACCGCCATCCGCGGCATTTCCTATTATTACTACGTCTCCTCTTTCAGCGACGGCAGCAACAACAACAGCGGGGAATGCAATCCGGTCGGCCCCTTGCTGAGTTCCCGTTATTACACGCAAACCACCGAGCCGGCCTATCTGCGACGCAAGGCGGGAAGTAATCTCGATGAAATCCGCATCGTTCCCAATCCGTATAATATCAAGTCGCAAAAATTGCAGTACACGGGGGAACCGGACAAGATCATGTTCCTCAATATCCCGGCACTGTGCACCATCCGCATCTACACCGAACGCGGCGATCTCATCAACACCATCGAACACACCAATGGCAGCGGTGACGAATCGTGGAATTCGATCACCGATGCGCGTCAGGTGGTCGTCAGCGGCATCTATATCGCGCACTTTGAAGTCACCGAGGATTATACCGATCCGGAAACGGGTGAACTGCTCTACAAGAAGGGCGAGTCCGCGTTTCGCAAATTTGTCATTATTCGTTAGCGCAAACAGGCCTGAAAGCCGTTGCGGCTTCCAGGGCTGGATGAAGCTTGCAGGCCGATTGGACCATCGGCCTGCAAGACGATATTTTAGATCGATTATCAGGTGTAAACTTGCAGGATTATTCTGCGTCGCAATCGCTTTTCTCGCCTTGCCATATCCTGTCTGCGTACCGTAACTTCCCATCATCCGGGTACACATTCGCTTTGTTATGGTAAAGTGGTCCCTCCCTTTTCAGGGTAACAAGCAGAGAGGGGGATCCTGTTCAAGAAAAATCAAACCAGAGGTATTTCATGAGAAAATACTTATTTCTGTTCTGTCTGCTTCCCGTCCTGGCAGCAGCAGCCAATAACGAAGAATTCCGTGCCACCTGGGTCATCACCTGGGAACACAGCAGCGCCGGACGCGGCGTCGAGGCCAGCAAGGCCAAAATCCGCGAAATCCTCGACCGCCATAAAGCCGCCAACATGAACGCCGTGCTGTGGCAGGTGCGCCAGGGCGGAACGGCCTATTATCGGTCCGGCTATGAACCCTGGGGACCCTATGTGGGCTACCAGTATCCCGGATTCGATCCCCTCGCCTATGCCATCGAACAGGCCCATGCCCGCGGCATGGAACTGCATGCCTGGTTCAACACCTTTCACTGTTCCGAAACCATCCCCGGGGCTCCCGCCGGCGAGCACCCCGAATGGGTGTGCCGCAATGCCAGCGGCCAGCCCATGACCTCCTCCCGCGCCCTCTCGCCCGGACTCGCTGCGGTGCGCGCCTATACCGTACGCGTCGCCATGGACATCGTGGAGAAGTATGACATCGACGGCCTCCACCTCGACTATGTGCGCTGGAATGAGGAGAGCGGCGCGACTTCTCTGAGCAAGGAATCCCGCGAGCAGCCGCTCGATGGACACATCTCCACGGAAAAACTGGCCGCGCTCAACAGCAGCATGGCGTCGCGCTATCTCTATGATGTCGAGCATCCCTACAGCGCCGGCGTTCCGGCGGGTTATGCGACCTGGCCGGATTTTTGGCGCGATTCGGTGACCGGGTTCGTCCGCACCCTGCACGATTCCATCCAGGCAGCCAAACCCTGGGTGCGCCTCTCCGCGGCAGCGCTCGGCAAATACAACTGGAGCGACTGGCAGGGCTACGGCACCGTCTATCAGGACGTCGCCCTGTGGTTCAATGAAGGCTATGTCGATCAGTTGACCCCCATGCACTACCACTGGACCACCGGCGCCAGCTTTTACAGCATGCTGGTGGGACCGGGCAGCAGCTGCTGGGGGCCCTATATCCAGAAAGGCATCGCCGACGGGCGTCTCTTCAGCGTCGGGCCGGGCTCCTATATCCTCAGCGAAAATAAAATATTCGCCAACCACGCCGCCATCGTCGACTATTGCCGCATGGTGCCCTGGGTGGACGGATTCCAGTTCTTCAGCTATGGTTCCTGGGAGACCAACAGGTATTTCCCCGTCGCCGGCGAGACCTTTTTCAAGGATAAAACCAAAATTCGTCCCGCCAAATTTTTGCACGACGGGGCGCCGGAGACGCCCGGCTTGACGCTGACCCCAATAGATTCCTTCACCTATCAGATCACCGTCATCCCACCCACCGGTCAGACGGGGGCGCACCGGCTGGTCCTGTACCGTTCCGAAGACGATGCCGCCGACACCGGCAGCGACACCATTCTCGACATCGTTTTCACCGATTCGACGCTGACCTATGTGGACCGTTTCACCGGCACGCAGAATCATGAAGGCGCCTTCCACTATTTCGCCACCCAGGTGGATCGTTTCTGGAATGAGTCGGCGCCTTCCGCGCCCGCCGCCAGCGATTTTGTCACCTCGCTGCCGCCGCGCGTCGTTGCCGCCACACCGCAGGAGGGCGACACGGTGCGCGTGGATATCCGCGCCGAAATCACCTTTTCAAAAAGCATGGACCCCGCTACCGTTGCCTCTGCACTGGTCATCGCACCCGCGCTGGCCGTCAAGCAGCTCACCTGGTCCAGTGATAACAGGCAGTTGGTTATCCTCTTTGCACAAAAATTGAGTTTTTCCACGGCGTATACCCTCGAGATTACCCCCGATGCGAAAGACGTCAACGGCAAGGCGTTGGACGGGGATGGCGATGGCGTCGCGGGTGACCCCTTTGTCCTCCATTTCGTCAGCGAAGCCCAGGATGTCCATGGGCCGCGTCTGCTGGCCACTTTCCCGTTCGCCGGCGCTGAAGAGTTGCTGGCGGTGGAAGGTGTCATCAATCTGACCTTTGACGAGCCCCTCCTGCCTGCATCGGTGCCGGACAGCAGCGTCAAGCTGCGTAAAAACGGCGAGCTGATCCCGGTAAATCGCACCATCACTACCCTCCTCGGACAAGGCGTCATCAGCATTCAGCCCAAAGCGCCATTCGATCTGAACAGCGACTATACCCTGGAACTCGCAGCGACGGTGAGCGACACCGCCGGCAATGTGATTTCCGAACCCCTGGCCCTGACCTTCAAAACGGCGGGACAACGCAACGAATCGGTGAAAAGTATAGATGCTTTCAATTCCGTGACGGCCTGGAAGGCGCCCAGCTACAGCGGGTCGACGGTGGGCATCTATGCGCCCAATACGGTTTTCGAGGTGAGCAAGACTTTCTATCTGCCCAATTCGCTGCCGCTGATGCGCAGTTCCGCGTGTCTGCGCTATGAATGGGATGAGAGCAAGACCGAGTTCCTGCTGCGGGAATATCTCGACCCGGCTGCGGCGCCTTCGCTGGTCTATTTCGATACCACCTACACCCTGCAATGCTATATTTTCGGCGATGGCAGCGGCAACCAGTTCCGCTTCTGTCTGAATGATTCCACCCGGGATCAGGCGGCGTTTCATGAAGTATCGCAATGGATCACCATCGACTGGATCGGCTGGCGCCTGGTGGAGTGGCGGTTGAACGATCCGGAGTCGGTCGGATCCTGGCTCGGCGACCGTGTCTTGCATGGCTCTAAACTCAACATCGACAGTTTTCATCTCACCCATCCGGCGGGTTCGGCCAGCAAGGGCGCCCTCTATTTTGATAATCTGCAGGTGGTTAAAAAGACCTCCTTCCCGGTCGGCGTCGACACCAAGCCGCCGCAGTTGCCGCAGCAGTTCGCGCTGCTGCAAAATTATCCCAATCCCTTCAATCCCGTCACGCAGATCGATTTTGTACTGCCGCATGCCGGACACGCCAAAGTGGAGGTATTCGATGTGCTCGGCCGCGAGGTCGCCTGCCTGGTGGATGAGCGCAAAGAGGCGGGGCTGCATCATGTTCTGTTTGATGGCCGCACGGTTGCGGCCGGAACCTACTTTTACCGGCTCGCCTTCGAGGGACAGATGATGGTGCGCAAGATGTCGATGGTCAAGTAGGAACAACGGGCTACAGGACGAAACAGAGTGCAATGTTCGGCGCGGCATTCGTGGCAAATGGTGAGATGGAAGGATGACAGGGATCTGGCCGCCACAGCGGGTCGTCGTGGCGAAGCAGAGCGAAACCTTTGACACGGAATCAGTGGCGGCGCATGACGATACAGCGGACGCTGCTGATCCGGCAGATACAGCGGGCAATGACAACGGACCTGGCTGAAAAACACCGGCAGGATAAGGTGCATCGGCGATNNGCATCGGCGATGTCCGCGCAGCGACAATGACAACGGACCAGACTGGAAAGGCTGAAAAACCGGAATGGAATGCATGAGAAAGTATTTATTGTTGTTTTTACTTGCAGTTATATCGACGGGATATGCTTCACCCCTGGCGCCCAAACGCGAGTTTCGCGGCGCATGGATTGCCACGGTGACCAACATCGATTGGCCGCCGTTCGCGGCGACGCCCGATGCGCAGAAACAGGCTCTGGTGACGATACTCGATCATCTCCGCGACGCGGGCGTCAATGCGGTGATTTTTCAGATTCGTCCGGAATGCGATGCGATGTACGCCTCCGGCATCGAACCCTGGTCCCATTATCTCACCGGCGTGCAGGGGCGGGCGCCATCGCCGTTTTACGATCCGCTGGACTTTGCAGTGCAGGAAGCCCACAAGCGCGGCATGGAGCTGCACGCCTGGTTCAATCCTTACCGCGTGCAACGGGTGGCGGGGAATTATCCCGTCGCGGCCCATCATGTCTCCAAAACCCATCCGGAGTGGGTGCTCAGCAAGGGCAGCTATCGTTATCTCGATCCCGGACTGCCGCAGGTGCGCGAATACGTGACGCGGGTTTTCATGGATGTGGTGCGCCGCTATGACATCGACGCCGTTCATTTTGACGACTATTTCTATCCCTATGATGGCATCACCAGCGAAGACGATGCTTCTTATGCCGCGAACCCACGCGGCATCAGCAACCGCGGCGACTGGCGCCGCGACAACATCAACCTCTTCGTCAAGATGCTGCACGACAGCATCCAGGCCGTCAAACCCCACGTCAAACTGGGCATCAGTCCCTTTGGCATCCGCAAAAACAGCGACGCGGGAACGGCCGGGATGGAGTCCTATTCTGCCATTTACTGCGATCCGCTGGCCTGGATCAAGGCCAAAACCATCGATTACCTGACGCCGCAGGTCTACTGGGCCTTCGATCTCACCGTGGCGCCCTATGGCAAGCTGGTGCCGTGGTGGGGGTCGGTCATGGAGGGCCTGCATCTCTACGTCGGCCAGGGCATCTACAAAATGGAATACGACAAGAATTTCCCGACCGGACGCTGGCCGGCCACGGAGGTGTGCCGTCAGGTGCGCTTCAACCGCTCCACCAAAGGGGTACAGGGGAATGTTTTTTATACCACCAACTATATCACCCGCAATGTCAAGGGCATCGCGGACAGCATGCGGAATGACCTCTACGCCTATCCCGCCATTTCCCCGGTCATGGCCTGGAAAGAGCAAAACCCGCCCAACCCGCCGGCGCGCCTGCGTTTTGCCAGCAAGGTCAGGGGTGGTCCGGCCCTGCTGCAATGGGATGCCCCGGCGGCGGAAGCGAACGGGGAGACGGCGGCGCGCTATGTCCTCTATCGTTCCGATCGGCTCTCCATCGGCCCTTCCGACCTCGAGAATGTGCGCTATATGCTGCAGGTGACGGGATTGACGGAAGCGGCGCCGCGCCGCAGTGCGGTGAACGGCACGTACGCCTATACGGTCACGGCGCTGGACCGCAACGCCAACGAGAGCCTGATGAGCAATGTCATCACCCTCGCGCCGCCGCCGCAACCGTTGCTGGCGTCGCCGGTGGCCGGCCAATCCGGCATCGGCAATCAGGTTTACTTGCGCTGGCGCGACAGCGGCCTGGCCGGCAGCTATACGGTTCAGGTGGCCCTGGATTCACTCTTCGCCGGCACGCCTTATGTCAACAAGAGCGGCGTCCAGGACACCCTGCTGCAGGTGAGCGGCCTTGCGGGCGGCTTGCGCTACTGGTGGCGGGTTCGCGGCGAGAATCCTTCCGGGAGCAGTCCCTTTTCAGAAACCGGCTGGTTTGCCTCGTCCCTGGCTGCGGCGCCGCTCTTGCTCTATCCCGAAAATATGAAGACCAACGTCCCGGTGGAGATTTCCTGCCTCTGGCGCAGCGAGCCGGAGGTCGCCTTTTACCAGCTTCAGGTGGCCAAAAGCCTCAATTTTGAGGCTTCGAGTATGGTGTTCGATTCGGCCAATCTGACCGACACGGTGGCGGTGCTCCCCGCGCTCGATTTGAACCGGATTTACTTCTGGCGCGTGCGCGCCGAGAATGCCCTGGGCATGGGGCCGTGGTCCGCCGTGAACCGTTTCAAGACCACCACGACGACGGCGGTGGGTGAAAGCGATGCCGGACCGCACCGCCTGGCCTTGCATCAGAATTATCCCAATCCCTTCAATCCCGTCACCCGGATCGCCTTTTCCCTGCCGCGGGCGGGCGTTGTCCGGTTGTGCGTTTATGATCTCCTCGGCCGGGAAGTGATGCGGCTGGCGGATGGCGAGATGGCCGCGGGAGAACATGCGGTCAACTTTGATGCCGCGCCGCTGGCCAGCGGCGTCTATCTCTATCGCCTCTGTTTCGGCGTCGAGGTCCTGTCGCGGCGCATGCTGGTGGTGAAATGAGGGAAAGGTCCTGCCCGCCGGGAACACCCGCCGGCGTCTGATGTGATCGCCACTGTTTCGGCGCTGAGCTCCTGTCGCGGCGCATGCTGGAGGTGAATTGGGGGACGGCCCCTGCCCGCCGGGAATACCCGCCGGCGTATGATGAAATGGCTTCTGTTGCGGCGATGAGGACCTGTCGCCAGGTTCAAGATCGCAGGCTTGCCACCGCCGGCTCCATTTATTTTGATTCGGCGCCATTCTGTGAATAACCGGAAGTGAGGGGATGATGCGCTATAAAATCATTGTGTTACTGGCCATGCTGTGGGCGGCCTGGTGCAACGCTGAAACGTTTCAGGCGTTCATCGCGCGCGTCGAAGCCGCTGCCCCCGCGCAGCAGCAGCTTCTGGCAGACAGCTTTTACACCGCGCATCCGCGGTTGCCGTTCTGCGAAACCGATACCACGGCGCATTTCATCTATCGCGGCAGCGCCGTTTCCGTGCACCTCGCCGGCGATGCCACAGAGTGGAGTCCTGCTCAGGCCCCGCTGCGGCGCATCGGCAGCACCACGCTGTGGTTTCTGAGCGCGACCTACGAAGCGGATGCCCGCCTGGACTATAAATTCGTCATCAACGGCACTTCCTGGATTCTCGATCCCCGCAATCCCCATACCTGCACCGGGGGGTATGGGCCCAATTCCGAACTGCGCATGCCGCGTTATGAGCCGACGCAGGGCACGGTCTATAACCCCGCCATCCCCCATGGCGCGATCCGCGACACGCTCATCACCAGCACCATCCTCAACAATGCGCGCCATATCCGCATCTACACGCCGCCGGATTATGAGCAGACGGCTGACGATTATCCCGTGGTGCTCTTTCACGATGGCCTGCAGTACCTCTCCCTGGGATCGGCCAACCACATTCTCGATCACCTGATCGCGGAGCAGCGCATTCCCGCCCTCATCGCCGTTTTTGTCCCGCCCATCAACGATGCCGAACGCGCCGCCGAGTACGCGGGGGCTCGTTCGGCGCTGTTCACGGGTTTTATCGCTGATGAAGTGATGGGCTATATCGACCGGCGCTATCGCACCAGAAAAGACCCGCAGAGCCGGGGCATGGTGGGCGCCTCCAACGGCGGCAACATCGCCCTGCTCACCGGCTTCACGCGTCCGGAAGTGTTCGGCTTGATCGCCGCCCACTCGAGCAACGTCGAATCGTCCCTGTTCGATGCCTGGCAGGCTGCCGGGAAAAAATCCCTGCGTCTCTATCTCGATCTGGGCACTTATGACCTTGCTGTTCTGCGGCAGCGGGTGGGGCGCTTCATACCGCTGCTGGCGGAAAAAGGGTACGATTATCATTATCAGGAGGTCGCCGAGGGACACAGTTGGGGGAACTGGAAAGGCCACCTCGATGACGCCTTGACTTTCCTGTTCCCCATGGAAACACAAGGTGTGGCGCCGCAGGAGGGACAGCCCCAATCCTTCCACCTCGGTCAGAATTATCCCAATCCGTTCAATCCGCACACCACCATCCCCTTTGTGCTCCATGAGGCCATGGAGATACGACTGACGGTGCATGATCTGTTGGGACGGACCGCGGCGGTGCTTTTCTCGGGCCGGCGCGCTGCGGGGGCCTATCAAATGCCCTTTGCGGCGGATGCGTTGCCCGGCGGCCTGTACTGGTGCCGTCTGACCGGCGCAAAGAGTTCGCAAAGCATCTCCATGCTGCTGCTGCGCTGAGGGAGACGGCGGAGGGGTTCCGGATCCGGATGGCGATTACTGCGCCCGCGCCGGCTGAAAGTCCTGCATGAATGCCTCGAGCCATTCTCATGACATACACCACAGTGCTGCGCAGCGGCGGCTGATGAACGGCTCCGGTCAGACCTTCCAGTCAATTCCGCTGAAAATTCACTTGATTATTTGTCGTAATTGAAATAATATAGAGCCATGGACCCTCTGAATCGGAATGAGCCGTGTCGCTGACCAGGGAAGAGATCGAATATTACCGGGACCGCACGTTCTGGCGGACGCCCGCCCAACAGGTGCGCGACATACCCGGGGCGTTGCGCTTCGTCAATGCAACCGGATTCTGTTTTGCCTTCACCGCGCGGCGCTCCGAGTTGCCCTGTCTCTGGCATGCCGCCTGCGGCGAGCGACATCCGCACTATCCGGAGCATACCCATTCGGATCCTTATATCGGTCTGGTGTGGCAGGCCAAGGATGACCTGCCGGCGCAAAAGGCGCTCTACTACGGCAAAGCCATCAAGGCCCGGCCTGCCATGATCTCGCTGGCGTTCCTGCCCGCTTTCTACCGGCTGATCGCCGGGGGGCGCAGCGAGGAGAGCTACATCGCTGATTATATGGCGGGAGCGCTTTCGCCCGCGGCGCGCCGGATCATGGAGGCGTTTTCGCAGCGTTCTCCGCAAATCACCGCGGAGTTGAAGCTGAACAGCGGCTACGCTCATCCGCGCAAACGCGCCGAATTCGATCGCGCCATGGCGGAACTGCAGATGCGCATGTACGTGTGCAAAATCGCAGAATTCTATGATCCGTTCACTTTTCTCTGGGAGCAATTTCATCTTCGTTTTGCCGATCAAGTCGCGCAAGCCGCATGCTTGTCTTTGGATGAGGCTCGGCATCTCATCTTGCGCCGATATTTCAAATTAATGGGCGCCGCCTCCGCCACGGATATCGCCGGACTCTTCAAATGGCGTCCGGGTGATATCGCGTCAGGCCTGCAGCATCTTGTTGCAGAGGGGGAACTCGACCCGGTGCAGGTTGAGGGTGAGAGGAAAATGTACTATAAATTCGGGGATGCCTTCTGACCCCCCATCCGCCTGCCGAGCGTCATCCTCCGGGCGTGCCGCCCGCGGAGGAGCACGCGGTTCGCAATGCGCACGATCTCTGGTCGATGGTGCGCGACATGGCAACAGGACGGGCGTGCAAGGCACCCTGAAAATCGAGGACTTGATGACCGCATCCATCAACAACATACTCGTCTCCCGGCTGCGTTTCATGGGCGATGTCATTCTGACGACGCCGTTGTTGGCCGCTTTGCGAAAAGCCTGTCCCCAAGCCCATATCGGCTATCTCGCCGAGTCGCCCTACGCGGAACTCCTGCGCGATCACCCGCATGTCGATGAGGTCTTCACCTTGACGCGTGGCGGCGGTGCGGCAGCCGCCAGGCTGGTTCGCGCACTGCGCCGGGTTCGCTGGGACGCCGCCATCGACCTCTTCGGCAATCCCCGTTCCGCACTGCTCCTTTTTTTGAGTGGCGCGCGCCTGCGCATCGGCGGCGACTATCGCGGCCGCAGATGGCTCTATACCCATCGCATCAGCGACGACGGCGTGCGCCGAAGTGCCATCGATTATCATCTCCGTTATCTCTCTCCGCTCGGCATCGTCGCCGGCGAGCGCACCACCCATATCCACGTCAGCGGCGCGGCAGCGGCCGCGGCGCGCGCCCTTCTCGCCGGGATGGGCTATGACGTGGACGGAGTCATCGTCGGCCTGCATCCGGGCGCGACCTGGCCGGCGAAGCGCTGGCATGCGGAGCGATTTGCGGCGCTGGCCGACCGGCTCGCCGATGAGGGATTGCAGGTGCTTTTCACCCTGGGACCCGGCGAGACAGAACGCATCGATACGATTCTGGGCATGACCCGGCATGCCTTTGTGCGGCCGCAGATACTGCCGCTGCGTTCCCTGGCGGCCGTGCTGCAACAGCTGACTGTTTTTGTCAGCAACGATTGTGGTCCCCTGCATCTGGCACCGGCGGTGGGCACGCGTACCGTCGGCATTTTTGGCCCCGGTGAACCGGATATCTGGTTTCCTTATGAGGAAGCGGCCGGCCACAGACTGGTCCATCACACCCTGGATTGCAGCAGGTGTCATCGCGATTTTTGTGAAACAATGGCGTGCATGTCGGCCATCACCGTGGAGGATGTGTGGCAGCAGATTCATGCGGCACTGAAGCGCTGATGGAGAAAGGAAATTTTGATCATCGTCGATGGGTATAACTATATTTTGCGTACCATGCCCGTCAGAAAGTCGGATGAAAAGGCGCTGGAGCGGGCGCGGGAACAGCTGCTGCGGCAGATGGAAGGATACGCGCAGGGCCGCCGCGTGCAAGTCGTGGTGGTTTTTGATGGCCGCTCCCTTCCGGGGATCGAGCCGCTGCCGGCGCGGCGTGGCGTCCGCGTGCTTTTCTCCAGGGCGCCGCAGTCGGCCGACGCGCTCATCAAGTCCATGATCGAAAAGCAGAAGCAGCCGCGCGCGGTGACCGTGGTGACCTCGGATATGCCGTTGGCGCGGTTTGTGACATCGTGCGGGGCGCAGCACTGGCGTGTGGAGGCCTTGCGCGAGCGTCTCGAACAGCGACCGCCGGGCGCGGGCATTGCGGAGAAATTTGCAGGTCCCGTTTCCGCGCAGGAGGTCGACGAGTGGCTGCGCCTCTTCGATGCGGCCCCCGAGGAAGAGTGATTCAATTCAGATGAACGGTTTTTAAATATGAAGAATCCGTCCCCCCAAAACCGGACCCTGTTATCGCCCGAACAACGGCGCGTCCTGAGGCGGCGCAAGCAGATCGTCGCCGCTGTGATGATCGCCACTTTCCTGCTATTATTTCTTTATAATCTGGGTTCCTGGCTCTTTCTGAAAGAGATGGGGCGTGAGCTGGAGCAGTCGCTGGATCAGCGCCTCCTCGCCACGGCGCGCCTGACCACCGCACTCATCGAACGCAGTGTGGCGGATTTCAGCGATGCGCAGGATGCCGGTCTTCTCAGGCTCTCCCTCAACCGCATCCGCCTGGGAAATGATCTCGAGGCGGTATATCTCGTCGACGCGGAGGGCCGCCTTTTCCTCGATGCGCGCCACGATCTGCAGAGTCGCATCGAGCGGCGCTATCTGCGCGAAGACAGCACCGTCATCCGCACGGCATGGCGCGGGGATGCGCAGGTATCGCGCTTGCATCGCGTCGTGGATGATCATTTCAAAAACGCCTATGCGCCGGTAAACGATCTCTACGGAGCGACGCTCCTCCTGGTACTGGAGGCCAATGCGGATTTTTTGCATGTCATGGATAAATTTCACCGGGGACTCTATCTCGGGGTGCTCATCACTTTTTTGCTGCTCGGCGTTTTGGGGGTCTTTTTGGCCCTGGCGACGGCGCAATTTGTCCGCACCGAGACCAGACTCTTTCAGACGCAGCGTCTCGCCTGGCTGGGGCAGATGAGCGCGACGGTGGCTCATGAGCTCCGCAATCCGCTGGCCATCATCAAGAGCACGACCGATGTCCTGCGCGAAAAATATGTGCCGCGTGATCGCCCGGAAGAATTTTTCGATTACATCGATGACGAGATTCACCGTCTCAACACACTGGTCAATGATTTTCTCGCTTTTTCGCGAGAACCCGTTTTACGACTGGCGCATCATGACCTGGTTGACCTGTTGCGGACGCTGCTGCAGGCCTTTACGGCCGACGGTGTGCGTATGGAGTGGGTGTGTGCCTTGCAGACGCTGCTGCTGCGTTGTGATGCGGATAAACTGCAGCAGGTTTTTCTCAACCTTCTGGTGAATGCGCAGCAAGCGTTGGCGGGCCGCGAAGGTGTTATCACGGTTACATTGCAGCGGGAGCGCTCTCGCGGGCAGGAGCGGGCCTGGATCACCTTCCATGATACCGGCCCCGGCCTGATGGGCCAGGGTAATGAAATTTTTGAGCCCTTTTTTACCACCAAAAGCAGCGGCACGGGTTTGGGACTGGCGGTTTCGCGGCAGATCATAGAATCGCACGGGGGCACGATCGCGGCCTCGGAACCCCCCGGCGGCGGCACGCTGCTGACGATTTATCTGCCGCTGACGGCCGGGTAAGGGGGGCTTCAGCCCGCCATATAACTGCCGCTGACGATCAGGCAGGGATTGCCCCAGTCTTCCACACAACGGATGAAGGTATTTATGCCTGTGGGCAGTCTTGCTGTGCCGAATAAACCGCTGGTTCATAGACAGGAACGTCATGAAATTACACAAACTATTAATTGTTGATGACGAGAAGCGCATGTGCGCCGTGCTCAAGGCGGCACTGGAAAAGGAGCATCTCGCCGTCACCACCGCCGGCAGCGGCGAGGCGGCCTGGGCCGCGCTGTCCATCGAGGCCTTCGACATCATCATCAGCGATATCAAGATGCCGGGCATGAGCGGCATCGATCTGCTCAAGCGCGTCAAGTCGAGGACGCCGGAGTGCGAAGTGGTGCTCATGACCGCGTATGCGGATGCCAGAACCGCGGTGGAGGCGATGAAAAGCGGCGCCTATGACTATATCATCAAGCCTTTTGAGATCGAGGAACTGCGCCTCAAGATACGTCATATTCTTGATAAACACCGCTTGCGCGAAGAGAACAGGGATTTGCGCGGTCAGCTCAAGCGGCGCTACTCGTTGGAGAATATGGTGGGGAAGAGCAGTGCCATGCAAAAGGTGTATGAACTGGTGCAGAAAGTGGCGCCGACGGATGCCTCGGTTATGATCCGGGGCGAGAGCGGTACCGGCAAGGAGTTGGTGGCGCGCGCCATTCATCAACTCGGCCGCGGCGATGCGGCGCCCTTCATCGCCGTCCATTGCGGTGCATTGCCCGAGAGCCTGCTCGAGAGTGAGTTGTTCGGCCACGAGAAAGGCGCTTTCACGGGCGCCGAGAAACTAAAACCGGGGCGTTTTGAACTGGCGGGCCAGGGCACGATTTTCCTCGACGAGATCGGTGACATCACGCCGGCGACCCAGATAAAACTGTTGCGGGTATTGCAGCAGCGCGAGATTGTCCGCCTGGGGGGCACCGAGACCGTACCCATTCACGCCCGCTCACTGGCCGCCACCAACAGGAATCTCGAAGAGGCTGTGGCGGCGAGTCTGTTTCGCGAGGATTTGTATTATCGCATCAATGTTTTTCCGATATTTTTGCCGCCGCTGCGCGAACGCAGCGAGGATATACCGGACCTGGTCGCTCATTTTCTGGCGGCACAGCATTCTGATCCGGAAGGCATCGAGGCCGGTGCCATGCAGCGCCTGATGACCTATGGCTGGCCCGGCAATGTGCGCGAGTTGGAGAATGTCATCGAGCGCGCCCTCATCATGTCCGGCGGCAAAACCATCACGGTCGCGGATTTGCCGCCACACGTCCGTGGTCTCGCGCCATCGGGCACCCTGCGGCCCGCTCCCATGAGCGAACTCCCCACGCTGGACGACATGGAGCGGCGTCTTATTGAAAGGGCGCTGGAAAAGTGCGACGGCAACAAGAGCAAAGCCGCTGTCCTGCTGGGCATCACACGCCGCCAGCTCTACTCAAAAATGGAGCGCTGGCAGGGTGAAAGTGATTCTGCGGATGAAGAGCCGCGATGACTGGTTCAGAACAGGGCTGGTTAAAAAATCAGGCAAGATAAACTGAAAATGAATGAACTTTTCGCCCTGGACAGCGTTCATGGGTATGCAAAACGCTCCATTTTTCATACGTGAGTAAATAATCTGTTGCAATTATAAAAATAAATTGGTTATTTTATTCACGTAGCCGTGTTGTATTTCCTAACCTACCGGAGGTATCATGAAAAGAAGCGCATTGGTAACACTGGCGTTGATGCTGATGTTTGCGGTGAGTCTGTTCGCGCAAGCCGACAAGGCACAGTATATCGGCAGCATCAAATGCAAGATGTGCCATTCCAGCAAGGCAAAGGGTAATGTGTATGGCATCTGGGCAGAATCAGGCCACGCCAAGGCGTTTGCCACACTGGCAACCGAAGAATCCAAAGCAATCGCCAGGAAGGCGGGGGTGGAAGGTGATCCGCAAAAATCCCAGAAATGTTTGAAATGCCATGTCACAGCCGCCGATGCGCCGGCCACCGCCAAAGCCGCCACCTTTAAACACGATGAGGGCATTGGCTGTGAAGTGTGTCACGGCCCCGGTTCGTTGTACCAATCGATGAAAACGATGAAGGCGCTCACCGCCGGGACCCAGGATGCCAAAGCGGTCTCTTTTATCAAGGGCGACAAGACCAAATGCGTCAAATGCCATAATCCGGAAAGTCCGACCTATAAACCGTTCAAGGTGGAAGAAGCATGGAAAGAGATTGCGCATCCAGCGGGAAAATCCTGATGCTGCAGGGATGCACACGCTTCTTTCCCGGGTTCTGATGTCCGGTTTCATGCGCATCTCATGGGATGGGCATGAAACCTTTTTTTTAACCTTTCCAGGTGATTTGATCCATGCAAAACTGACCAGCTGTCATATTTACGCTCCCCCGCTCATCCAGGCAGAGGAGCCTTGCCCTTGACAAACGTAACCAGCGACGGAAAGAACCGCCCATGAAAAAGTTCGGC
>DCUM01000213.1:30360-35476 GCA_002327255.1 bacterium UBA2214
TGCGGAGACATACGCCGCTTCGGCGCATGGCGGATTCGATTGTCTGGATTGTCATGTCGATGCGACAGGGGATCCCCATGCGGAACGGCTCGCCCCGGTTCGATGCAGCCTTTGTCACGAAGAGGCGGAGGCGCAGTATCTGCAAGGGATGCATGGGAAAAGTCTGAGCAGTGGCAATACGGACGCGCCTGTGTGCGCGGATTGCCATGGCAAGCACAATATTTTTTCCAGCACGGATGCCCGTTCCCTGGTTCATCCCGGGAATCAGTCAAAGATGTGCGGAGCCTGTCATGGTGTGGAGGGGGTTGCAGAAAGGCATAATATCCGTATCGCCATGCCGGTTGAGAGATTCGAAAAGGGTGCGCATGGCAGGGCCCTGGCGGCCGGTAATGATGCCGCGCCGACCTGCAGCATCTGTCATGAAGCGCATCAGATGCGGCCTGGGCATGATCCCGAATCGCCGGTACATCGCTTCAACATTTCAAAGACCTGCGGTGGGTGTCATGGGGATGTTCAGGAAGAATACGACAACAGCATCCATGGCACGGCGCTGGCCAGGGGCATCCTCGATGCGCCCACCTGCACCTATTGCCACGGCGAACATGAGATACTGACCAGGTCCGATCCAAATTCTCTCATCTCGGCCAATAATCTTTCCGACAAAACGTGCGCCCCGTGCCATGGCCTGCCGCGCCTCAATGAAAAATACGGGATCATCGCGGATCCCGTCACTTCATACCGTGCGTCCTATCATGGTCTGGCGACGCAGCGGGGTTCCAAAGTGGCCGCGAACTGCGCCAGTTGCCACGGCGTGCACAACATACTGCCGCAGTCGGATCCATCTTCGACCATCCACGTCGCCAATCTGACCGGGACGTGCGGGAGCTGTCACCCCAACGCCAGCCAGCAGTTCGCCCAGAGTTATATCCATGCCAGGGAATCCTCCCTGGCGGATTCGCTCTCAGATTATATCGCCAATCTCTATATCTGGTTGATCGTCGCCGTCATCGGCGGGATGGTGCTGCACAATCTGATCATCTACAGCAGTTATGTGCGGGCCAAGATACGCGCCCTGAAATTGTCCCGGACCATCCAGCGCTTCACCAGACAATGGGTGTTGCAGCATGTGCTTATGTTCCTGTCGTTTACGGCGCTGGTGATCACCGGATTTGCCCTCAAGTTCCCGGAGGCCGACTGGGCGCGGCTGCTCACCCATCTGGGCATGACCGAATACAGCCGCGGTCTGATTCATCGTGTCGCCGCTGTGGTCATGCTCGGGGCCGGCCTCTATCATCTTCTGTGGCTGGCTTTTGCGAAAAGCGCCAAAGGGGAATTCAAGGCGCTGCTGCCGGGCATCAACGACGTGCGCCACTTTATCATCAACATGAAATTTCATCTGGGCTTGAGCAAGGAACGGCCCAATTTTGCGCGCTACGGCTATGTCGAAAAAGCGGAGTACTGGGCTCTGGCTTGGGGCACCGTGATCATGGCCTTGACAGGCTTTGTGTTGTGGTTCCCGGTCACCGCCACGCAGTTGTTGCCGGTCTGGATCATCAAGGTATCTGAGACCATCCATTATTACGAGGCGTGGCTGGCGATGCTGGCGATTCTGCTCTATCACATGTTCTTCGCCATTTTTCACCCGGCCGATTATCCCATCAATCTGGCGGGTTTCACGGGCAAAATCACCGAAGAAGAAGCCGAAGAGCGTTTCCCGGCGTGGTATGAGGAAGTGAAGGAGCAGGAGAAGGAGAAGGAGAAGGAGAAGGAAGAACACGAGGCGTAATACTCAGCGCGCGAGGGAATTTGCTGTGCGGCCGGATGAACAAACATCCGGCTTTTTTTATGTGTGCGCGGCATGTTCCCTGCACCCGGGCGTGCGAGTCTCCTGTGAGCCCGGTGGATTCCAGGGCCGGTTTTTGATTCAGTCCCAAAGAACCCCACGCCGGCCCGGCCCCGATAGCCCCACGCCGGCCTGGTCACCCCACGGCCAGGCTGGCCCGGCCCCGATTGCCCGCCTTGCCTATCCCTGCATCACGTATAATGAGAATCCATCCCTCTGCGCCCCGGCGTCTCTGCGGGATTATCCTGGTGCGACATGTCGCCCGGCATCATGAGAGATGCCGGGCTTTGTGTTTTCAGCGGGAACGTGCGCCATCATGCTCCGGAAACCACCATATCGCTGAAGACCAGGCTGGGTGTTTGCCAGGATCCATAGGGCCAGGGGTCGTTGGCCACTTCGGTCAGCTTGTGCCAGAAGTCGAGATGATTGCCGGCGATGTTCATCTCGGCGATGGATTGCACCGGCTGGCCGTTCTCGAAGAGTTTGCCGATGATGCCGATGGAAGTATCGCCGGTGGTGGAGTTGGAATTGCCGCCGATGAAGCCGGTGATATGGATGCCGCGCCCCAGGTCCTTCATGATTTCTTCCACGGAACGCGTTCCAGGCGGGATGATCAGATTGGATGTGCCCGCAGTGGTCGGCGCCCAGCCCAGTTTGCGGCTGTAATACCAGTCGATATAGAATTCATGCAACACGCCTTTTTCGATCATGATGCGCTTTTTGGCGGGAAAGCCATCCCGGTCGTAGAGTTGGCTGCCCAATCCGCCGATGAGAAGCGGGTCGTCGATCAGCGTCAAAACCTCGCTGGCGATTTTTTCGCCCTTTTTATCCGCCAGAAAGGAGCGTTTCTGCTGAATATTGGCGCCTGTCATCGCCGTGATCAATCCACCCAAAATCCGTCCCACCTCGCGGTTGCGGATGATGACGGGCAGCGTTTCGGTCTTGATCTTTTGTGCACCGAGCAAATCGAGGGTTTCCCGTGCGGCGTTTTGGCCGATTTCCTCCGCGGCAGGCAATTTATTGAGCCGGATGGCGCTGGCGTAGGCGTAGCCATTGGGACGGCGGTCGCCTTCATCCTTTGCCGTCATCTGGGCGGAGGTCGCGTAATAGGTGGAGGATTCGTACCCCTCGAAGCCATTGCTGGTGAGCACGACCGATTCATACAATCCGTCCCGTGCCGAAGTCGTGACCGAGATGACCCTGGCGCCGCCGGTATTCAGACAGGCTGCCTCGGCGTTGCGGGCCATTTGATGACGCGCTTCCGGTGTGTACTTGATGTAATCGGGATCGGTGGTTTGCAAATCCACCGTGGCGCGTCCCAAATAGAGCTGCGCATCCGGCAGTGAGCGGAAGGGATCTTCCGCCAGGAGGCGGGTGGTGGCCACGGCGTTTTCGATGAACGCCTGCAGGGCTTTGGGACGCAAATCCGAGGTGGATTGGCCGGAATAACGGCCGTCGACGTAAATTTCGATGTTGAGGGTGCGTTTGGCGGCTTCTTTGATGTTTTCCGGTTTCCGTTCGCGGTAGCTGATTTCCACGGAGCGTTCGCGATCGATGCTGACGCGGCTGGCGGCCGCGCCTGATTTTTGTGCGGTCTTGATGGCCCAGGAGGCCAGATCCAAAAGTTCCTTATTCATGGTGTATCCTCCTTACGCATTCACGCCGCCGACGGTCATGGAATGGACCAGGCAGGTTGGTTGCCCGAATCCGACGGGTACGCCCTGGCCGCCTTTGCCGCATTGTCCGCCGCCACCGCGGTTCATCTGCAGATCATTGGCCAGCATGGTGATATTGNNTTGATATAGATGCCCTTTTGCACACTGCCGACGACCTCGTCGGGTGTGGAGGGTCCTGCCAGCATATAGGTATTGCGCATGCGCGGCTGCACATAGTGTTCATAACTCTGGCGGCGGCCGTTGCCGGTGGGCTTGACCCGGTAATATTTGGCCGAGATCTTGTCGTGCATGTAAGAGGTCAAAATGCCGTTCTCGACGAGATAGGTTTTCTGGCCGGGGGTACCCTCATCATCGACATTCAGCGATCCCGGGAGTCTTTCGTTGGTGCCGTCGTCGATGATGTTGACAAAGGGTTCGGCCACTTTTTTGCCGATCATGGTCGAAAAAGTGGAGACGTTCTTGCGGTTAAAGTCCGCTTCCATGCCATGGCCGATGGCTTCATGGAGGAGGATACCGGTGACGCCCGGTCCCAGGACCACCGGCATTTCGCCGGCCGGCGGCTTGATGGCATCGAACAACACCAGTGCCCGCCCGACCGCCTCCTGGCATACTTCATCGACCACGGCCGGTGTGTAATAGGAAAATTCCTGGCGGCCGCCGAGATTGTAACCGGCGCGTTCCTTGCGGCCGTTGCGTTCCGCGGTCACCATGGCGGCGAGATAGTTTTTCGGCTGCAAATCCTCCGCCTTGACGCCATCACTGGTGACGATGAGGATGCGTTTCTGTTCATCGGCAAAGGTGGCGTTGACTTTGATGATCTCATCGGAGAGCGCAAAACAGGTGTCATTGGCCGTCTGCACCAGCGGCAGCTTTTCCGAGACCGATACGGTCGAATAGAGTTTTGTCAGGGGATAATGGTTCGCGAGCGGAATTCTGGCGAATCTCTGCACGCGTGTTTGTGCGGCGCCGTCGGCGATGGTGGCGGCGGTGGCTGCTGCGGCCAGCATCGAGAGTTCGTTGAGTTCCTGTGTAAAGCCGTAACCCACCTGATCGCCCTTGACGGTGCGGATGCCGACCCCCAGGGCGATGACGCCATAGGCGCGGTTGACTCTGCCGTCTTCGAGGATGAGATAATTGGAAATGGTGTGTTCGAAAAAAAGGTCGGCGAAATCGCCGCCCCGCGCCAGTGCCCTGGACAACACTTTTTCGCACAGGGCATCGCTGATGCCAAATTCGGCGGCGAAATAGTCGCGCGTCTCGGCGCGGGAGTGACTCAGCCAGGCGCCGTCGACGAGCAGCGCGCCGGCGGCGACACCGGCTGCCGAGCTTTTGAGAAAGGAGCGTCGGGATACAACGTGCATGGATCCTCCTTCACTTGCGGTGGATGATAAGTGGCATTATATCATATTTTATACGATAAATAGCGGAATTGGATTCATTTATTTTTTTATGGCGGAGCGAATGGCTCTGGCGCGTCGGGTATGGCGAAAGGAATCTTCGATAACAGGTGGGAGCGACTCTCCATTACCTGTTCCCGGGGTAAAAAACCTTGCATTTTCCCCCGCGATTGGTTATTTTCTGCAGACGGTCAAGGATT
>DCUM01000006.1:0-13517 GCA_002327255.1 bacterium UBA2214
GGTTCGAAATACTGCACCTGGGAATCGTGCAAGCCGGTGGTCACGAGCATGGCCGGATAGGCCTAGGCGCTGACGTTCGCCTTGTGCGGCTGTGAAAGCCTGGCATCGTTCCGAGACAACGGGGCGTGCGCGCCGCTGCCTGCCATGAGCGCATTCGTGCGCCTCATAAATCCGGCATTCGCTGCATGGAGAAAGGCATTAGCGATGATTTTTATCCGTCGGGAGCGCTCTGCGGGCGGGAGGAAACCGGCGTTTGTGCTAGGGTGAAGCCGGTTCCTTGTGCATCCTGCGTACAATCCGATCGATGCCCAGCCCGGGCAGATCAACCGGCATATCGGGATTATCGTAAAACCAGGCATTTTGCGCGTGGTATAATGGAACCGGAAAGTCTTTGCGCGCCACTTGTTCTACACGGGTGGCGCATGCCGGAGCCACAGCCGATGAACATCTTTTTCTCATCTGGGGGCATTTTCTGGATACGGCGATGATCACTTCCGGCAGGTGCAGGGAAACGCGCCAACCCGGCGAGGACGCCATTTCTATTCCCTGGAGGAGGTTGCTGACTTCGAGGCGGTTTATGCCCCGGGTGCGCAGCAAATCGAGTGTTCCCGGCGCATCGAGTGGGCTTTGACGCAGGTGGCGCAGCAGCTCAGGGCTCGGCGGTTTGTATTCTAATCGGACATCCGCTCCATCCAAATGGGGGACGCTCCGTTCCAGTCTTCTTTGCCGTTCCGTTCGGTTGAACAAGGCGAAACGGGGATCGCTTCGTTGCATGGCCAGCAACCGGCCGGCGATCAAGGTACAGTCAAAGCGGCTGTGGACCGCATGAATCAGCCCCCAATCATTGCAAATAATTTCAAGCTCAGCGTGCTGCGCGCTTAAACCCTTGATCAACCTGAGCAAGGTCTGGAGCGCATCGGTTGAAAGGAGGGACGTTAGGATCGTAATCCGCCGGCCAAGTTCCATTTGCTGCTGACAATAGCGCATTGCCTTATGATAGGGGGGCATTGCGTGTTCGCAGGTTTCACTCCCGATGTATATGCGCCTGGATTCAGGTCCCGAGGGCGGTTTTGAAGGCAATTGATGCCACGGGTATTTTTTACAGGTATGTGTCATTCGCCGATACGCGCTTGATAATAGCATTGGCTTTTACAACAGGGTTGGCCGAACAACTGTGCATAGAGCGTCCTGATCCGGCGTCTGTTTTCAGCGGCGTCCCTTGCGCCGGCCCACAGATCTACGGCTTTTTTGATGAAAGCAACAGAATCGGCTTTTTGGGGAGAAGGCAAGCCCCGCCCGGCAAGTTTTAGGTAGCCAACGCCCGCATCCGTAATCATCGGCAGTTGACAGGCGGCGCACTCCGGGGCGAGATGATGTGGTCCTTCCGTGATGAATTGAACATGGCGTTGACCGGGGTCCTGGAGCACCAAATCGCAGCCATGCCCGGCGTAGGATAAATTGCTGGAATAGACGCAGCGCTCCCCGGTTTCTTGCGACCAGCTCCACGGACAGGAGGTCGCCGTGTTGGGCAGAAAAGCTGTGCTATGATAGAAACCGCACAAGCCGTCCAGGAATGGACAACGGTCGTGCAGAACCAGAATTTCAAATTCAAGGGCTGGAAAGCGTGCTGTGATGCGGGATACCTGGTTGAAGGATAATTCACGCGGGAGAATGATTCGGTCGATGCCGAGACCGGAAAAAAACGCAACCGTTGCGGGATTGAAGACATTGGCCATGAGTGAAAGATGATATCTGAGAGGAAGTTGCTTTTTTTGCAGGGTCAGCAACAGGGCCACATCGGTGACAATGAGTGCCGTGCCGCCGTGGTCGGCCCAGAACGATGCCATGTCGCTGATATGCGGGCGCAGCGGCCTGCTGTATTGACAGTTCAAGGCGAGCGCGGCCGGCATGTTCAATTTTTGGGCCTTCGATGCCAGCGCCCCGAGCGATGCCAGAGACGACAGGTTGGCTGCGCGCCCTTGACGTCTGTTTATGATATCGTCAAAACCGAATAGATCACCGAGTTCCGGCGGGATAATCCCGCAGTACACTTCGCCGGCGCCCCTGTCGGCGGCATCCAGGAGTTCATCGACCCCGCAGACCGGCGCGACAATGCGCGGTTTCGCGCGCTCCCTATCCGAATCAGCCACAATCCGCCTTCCTTCTGCAGAGAGTCTCATATGCCCGCATCATTTCTGATCGCTTCCCGCAGTTCATCCTCAGTAATACGTCCAATTTGTCTGGCGAGTGCCACGACCCCTTTCATGGCGACCCGAAAATTCCGCTGCCGCAGCCGTGCGACCAGATCCTGTGTTTCGCGACCCTGTTCGTGGTGTTCTATCAAAACCAGGAGTGTGGGCAGGACCGGATCTCGCAGCAGCCGGTCTATTCGCTTTATACGCGCATGGGTTTGTTCGCCGTTACCGGACAGACGTTTTTCCGCCACGGCCCGGGGCAAGGCGCAAACGGCCTCCATGGCCGGGGGGCCCAGCGGCGCCAGGGAGGCCAAAAGATCAGCATACAGGGCAGCCACGATCGGATCTGCATAAGGAACATCCTGCGGGCCAAGGGCCTCAGCGGAAATTTCGCCCGATCTCAGCGCCTGGTTATAGAGCGATGAACCGGGCATGGCGACCTGCCGGTTGGTAACGGAGCGGTAATCGAGCAATCCGCAGGCGTGAAGCCGGGTGGCCAGCCGGCGGATGTCAGGCAGGGCCGCGCTCTTATGAAAAAGCATGGCGCCCACGTTGACTTCGATATCTTTTTTCCTGAATCGCTGGATGAACTGCCAGGGATCTTTGACGGAGGGGCGATGCCATTGTTTGAGTAATTCCTGCGAGTCCGTCTCCAACCCCATGAAAACGTAACTGAGGCCTGCGGCTGCCAACGCATCGATGACAGGGAGACTCAGCGAATCCGGTCGAACCTGAATGCTGAAGGTCATGTGCAGTTGACGCCGTCGTATTTCCTGGGCAAATCCGGCTCCGCGTTCGCCGGCGATCCGGTTGGGACCGAGAAAGTCCTCGTCGATAAAATTGAAGGAGCGGGCGCCATAATTTTCAATCAGAAGCTGGATTTCATCGACAATGTGCGGTATTGATCTGCCGCGCCAGCGATTTTTGCCGCTTGTGGACATGCCTGGGGATGCGCAGAATATGCAGTTTCCGCAGCAACCACGAGAGGCCTGGATGTTCAAAACGCCATGCTCGGCGATGAGTGTTCTGGCAAAGGGGCGGGCGGGAAACGGCAGTTGATCCAGATGTGCGACCGCATCCCCGGAAAGGATGCGCTGATCGTACCAGGGATCATTCCTGTGCACGGCGGATTGCCCCGAGGGAGCTTGCCAGTGCTCTCCGAGCATAGTCACGGCGGTCTCACCTTCAAATCGAACCAGCTGCATTTCCGGGGGAAGCAATTTTGCCGCATGATCCGGCTCTGTGGAGACGAAATTGCCGCCGGCGATCCATTTGTGCGTGTGATGGTCTTTTATCCGCTGACACTCGGTGTAAATCATATCGACCGAGGGTAATTCCTGAGCGGTGGTGAGTGAAAAACCGATCACATCGGGCAAAAAGCTTACTGCGCGGCGGGCTGTGCGAATCTCGTCCATCTTTTCGAGCGCGCAATCCAGGATGAGGACCGTTTCTCCCGCGGCTTTGAGATAACACGCCAGATATTGCAATCCCAGAGGTTCCTGCATTTCGGGATCATAATAGGGACTGTAATTGCGCGGCCGGATCAGAACCCATCTCATAGGCTATTGTTTCATGCTTTCAGTGTGTGCTATGCTGCCCTCTGCTGATACTGGCACAGGCCGATGCGAAATTTTATCTTCGGCTGCGCGTCAGCTCGTAAAGTTGACGGATGTTTTTGTTGCTGGTATCCAGTTTGGCAATGGGCGTCAGGATTTTTTTGGCTGCCGCCATGTTGCCGGCGAGCACTTCAAACCAGGCGGCATTGATCACCGCGGCCGGGACATCCGGATGCAGACGTAACGCCTCCTGCGCCATTGCAGATGCCTGGCTCTCCAATCCCACGCGTTCCAGGACGATCGTGAGATTGATCAATCCGGGAAAATAATCCGGTTTCAATTCCTTCACGATGGAAAGCTGCACCAGGGCAGCGGGATCATTGCCTTGATGCATACAGAGGAGGGCAAGGTTGTTTCTGATTTCAATGTTTTGGGCATCCTGTTTGAGGATGGCGATATAGCGTTTGGTCGCCTCGGCAAATTTCTGCGCTTTGTACGCTCTGGCAGCCATTTTTTGTGCGTTGGCCATGTCCGGGTGAAAGATATTTTCGAACCAGTCCTTGATGCGGTCGATCCAGTAGGCAAAAAAGTTTCTGGTCCCCCGTTGCGTCCCGGGAAGCGGACTTTGCGTGATCGCTTTCGCGTAGAACGCGGCCCACGCTTCCACTGCCGAGTGTACTTTGTGTGTCATGCGATAGGGCGTCAACGCAGCGATGGCTTCCCACACTTCGCGCTGTTCGATCCGGTCGCCGCAGCGCAACCGAGCATCGATGAAATCAATCAGCATATCTGCCCGAACATCTAACGATTTGAGAGGCGCGGGATTGACAAGTTGTGAATAATCGTCAAATACAATCACATCTTTTCCAATATCGAGGTTTTCCACTTTTGCTATATCCGTATTGACATTTTCCCCATTTTTTTGCGGCCAGGCAAAGGACCAGGCGCACAGGATGGGAATGAGCATGATGTGCATACATGCAGGCCGGACATTAAACAAATTGAAGGCTCGCATTTTCACCGTTCTCCTCGTACTTTTTATTTCAAACTGCGTGGCGTTGATCTAGTGAACCGGCGCACACCGGCAGCCGCTTCGATAGGTGCGCGAAGAGTGGCTGACGCATGAACAGCGCGAATGTCCCGCACAGCTGCAAACAGACTGGCACGTGCATGCCGGCACACACGAACATTGAGAAACTTTGTTGCAGGAGCAGTAAATCCCGGTCACTTCCGGCGCTTTTCCGCTTTTTGAGGCGGAGTGGTCTACGAAATAGGATTCCAGGCCGGGACGAGGGAAGGACTCACCGCGCACAACCCTATAGATCCTCGGACTGTTACTGCTGTGTTTGGCCACCACGGGACGGTCGTTCGGTTTTTTCATTTCGCGACTTCTCCTTCGAGGCTGATAATTCCTTGTTCAGGTTCATGGGCGTTTATCAAATCAGCGAGCTCTGCCGACAAGACTCCCCTGTTGATGGTGCAGCGCTCGGTGCCCTGATGTTGTTCAATATTGATTTTGAAGGCCTTTGCAATGCAATCACCGGCGCAATGCCAACGGCAGAAGCAATCGTCGCAGAAGGGCAGATTTTCCACAGACAATTTTTTCAGCGCCTCGATGCGTTCCTGGTTGAATTGAAAGGTTTTTGTTTCGGGATCATATTTTCCGTAATGAAAGATGGCTGCACGCGGGTCAGTCATTTCGGTGATCTCATAACAGGAAGTGACAATGCCTTCGGGCAGTACGGTGAAACTGTCGCCGGGTGCGCCGCAGAATTTACAGGTGAGAACATCCAATCGCGCGCCGCTGTAATGAATATCCCTGCCATAGGCGGCCCCCACCGCTTTAGCGCGGCGGAAGCCGGCGATGAATTGATCATCTTCGGGAGGCGATTCCTGGGTGGTCAAGCATCGTCCGCAGAACCAGGCGGGTTCAATATGAAGATAAGCAGGCCGGAACGTTTTGCAGAGGTGTTCTGCGATCTCTTCGATCCGGTCGATGGTAGCCGCAGTGACTGTTGCGCGGATGCCATAGTATAATCCGGTCTTGTCGAAATATTCCAGCGTGTCTTTGATGGCCTGGTATGAACCCCGTCCTGAGCGCATGGGGCGATTGTAGTTCTGAATGTCTTCCGGCCCATCCAGAGAGATATTGACGGTCTTGAAGGTCTGTGCGATGTACTGGCGTTTCGCCGGCGTGAATACGCCGTTGGTGGCGGCGAAGAGTTCCAGATTCAGTCCTTTTTTTTCTGCAATGGAGCGGGCGTATTCACAGCAGGCCACGAGCAGTGACCAGGCAACCGTCGGTTCGCCGCCGCCGTGAAAGCCAACCGCGAACGAATCGTGCCCGAGGATCCCGGCACTCGCTGCCACATAATCAATGGCGGCCTTGGCGATTTCCAGCGGCATGTCTATCTTTTTTATGCCCGCGTCTGCATAGCAATAGCGGCAGCGGAGATTGCAGCGGCTGGTTAAAAAGAGTGTGACTTCGTGCGGACAAAACGCAATATTTTGCGGGTGCGTCGGCAAGTCAGGTACTTTTCCTCCAATCAATCCCTCTTTTTTCAATTTTCTGAGGATGTCGCCGGCCGGCGAATCAGGCGCGATGCGTACGCCGAGGCAATGGTCATGAACAATATTGACCACATCCTGATTGGCTGCGATCAACCGCTTGCGCAGTGGGGCGTAAATCATTTTTTGGCCATTGGAATGATCGATGACAAATAATTCCTCTTTGCGTTTCATATCCCGGCATTCCTTCAACAGTAGGTCTCGTAGATGTGCACATAGTAGGGTTGGATCAGAAATCCGATACTTCCCAACTGGGCGACGAATTGAGCGATTTTAGCGCATGCTGTGGCGTCTGCGGCCGTAGCGCCGTCAGCGGAGACCAGCGCGGCAACCTCTTCGATCGTGTGTGAGCCATCGAGGTTTTGCATGATCTCTGCGCCGGATTTATTAACCGTGCATCTGCATTTCAATGTTTGTTCTTTTTCACACCGATACTCAAAAACGTACGATTTCCCGCGTTTGCACATTTCCACGCCGGGTTTTACTCTGGGTTTGTCCGGCGTGGGAAGCGAATGAGGGATGGCCTCAGGATTGTCTAAGATAGCTGTGTTTTCGCCAGAGTGACGAAACGCCTCGGCAGTGAACAACGCCGCTGTCAGCCCCAGCGCTGTATGCCGGAGAAATCTGCGGCGGTTGAGGGCCGCTGGTTGTGTTGTGGATTCCTCGTTCATGCATACGGACTGTGCGGGGGCGATTTTTTGTTTGGTCGACATAAGCAAATCCTTTCCTGTACGGAAAAAGGCTGATGATAATTCATTTCATCACAGTAAACGTAATGGCACCCTTGTTCAGTATGGCGTCATAGAAATTTTCAGATGGGGCGCGTGAGCGGCGGAAATCGTATTCTGCGAGCGCGAATTCGCCGTGCACCCAATTGGCAAATCCATCGCAGTAGAAATCATGTTCTGTGGCGGGGAGCGGAAACGATGGATCCCTTATCAGGGGCGCCAGGACGTCCCGCGCCTGATCACAATCACCCAGTCTGCAAAAAACTTGTGCTGCATCCAAGCGATAACGGCGGTTATCGGGCCACTGTCTTATCAGGGTTTGAAACCGTTTGGCGGCCTTTTTCGGTTTTTGCAGCAGAAAATAGAGGCAGGCGAGGAGATGAAAATAATCCGGATTATTTTTCTCCACGGTCAGCCTGTATTTTTCCAGCTCAGCGAGCGCCTGCTGCTGTTTTCCCGATTCAATCAGGACATACGCATAGTTGATGATGACGCCCGCTTCCTGCACGCCGTGCTGCAAAAGTTCGGCGTATATCTGTTCGGCTTCGGCAAATCGGTTCATATTGGCGAGCGCCTGCGCCTTGAGTACACAAAAATCCTTTTTATCCTGTTCATCGCTGATTTTTGCCGTGGTCTCCGCATCAAACAGGCTTTCGACATCAACGGGTATTCCCAGCAATAGCGATGTCTTGGCCACCCAACTCCTGGCAGCAGGATCCTGCTGGTCGTACTCCCTCGCCTTGAGGTAGAATTCCAGGGCTTCCTGGAACTCACCTTGTTGGTATCTGATGTATCCCATGGCTGCAAAAGCATTTTCGTCCAGCATGGGACTCTCCCATATCTTGTTCAATGTCTCCGCGGCCTGCGTGAGGTGTCCGCAAGATATGAGGCAGACAGCCTGAACGATATAGGGATAATAGAATGAATTTTCAGCGAATTCTTGCTCCAGCGTCAGAACGAGAAATGTGGCCTTTTCCAGGGCGCGTGTATAATCCACTGTTTCATAGAACGCTTGAAAATCTTGCAGGATCTGCATCACGCGTCGATAGACGCCGATATCGCGCTCTGCTTTCTGCGGGCACTTGTTTTTCATTTCTGCGACGAGGCTCTCCATGAAGGGAAGTTTCTCATCGCCCATCAGCAGCGGCCGGTAGGATATCCCCAATCGTTCGCAAATAAAAATGAGCACATCCTCGAGTTCCTGCCGCGAGAGGATGTCGACCTTGTAGAAGCGCATGCCGGCAAGCTTATCGAATGGGGTTGGCCACTCGCGGAAGTCTTGCGAGCCATCCGGCAGCAGCAAGGGCAATATGACGAGACGGTTTTTCCGATGGCATTCCAGGGCGCAGGCAACTTCGCGCGCCGTGTAGCTTGAAGCGAAACAGTTTGTCGAGAGCACGGGGATAAAAACGTTGCACCGCGCAATTTTATCCTCCAGATAGTCGCCGATATCGAGGCCAAGCGGAATCTCCTGTCCCTCGGAAGAATAATCCCATATCTCCAGCGGCTGGGCACTCAAGCGTGCGAGTAGCCGTCGTACACCTGCCGTGTCGCCACTGGAAAAGCTGAGGAATACCTGAGGCCTCTCCATCCATCACTCCTTGACGATGAGCAGGCTTGGAGTTTTGGAATTTTGCAGAGGTTCGTAGTAAATGGCAGAGTCCATGAACGATTGCAGGCTCGTGGGTGACAGGCGCTTGACCCAGCGAAAAAAAGCCGCGTAGCGCATAGTGGTCGTTAAGGCGTCGTAAACTTGCGCATTCATATTCCTGTACCGCCGGATCAAACCGGTCATTTTTGCGCTGAACAAATGCATTTGCTGCAGTCGCTTGCCAGGGGGCAGCGCATCCACAAGTTCTGCGCGTCGATTTTCAAGATACTCCTCGGTATACTCGTTCAGCAGCTGTTGGTAGACGCGGGCATTTTGGACGTAATCGACTTTTCCAGGCTCAATATTTTCAGTATCTGCAGCATTTAATTCCTGTTTTCGGCGTTTCACTTCCTCGGCAAGTAAGACTTCCAGCGAGTCAGCAACCGTTTGCTGCACATGCAAATAACACCATACCGGCTCACCGGTGAGGATCAATTTATTGGCTTTTATGGAAAACAGAACGGGTGATTGGTGATCGCAAATAACAAAGGCGGTATAGGCTTCCTGAATCTTGCGGGCGGCCTCCTGATAGGCAAGCCAACTCTGGCGGTTGGATTGGATATTGGGGCGCTGCTCTCCTTCTCCCAACACAGGGACATCATAAGACTGCGGCAGGTCACAGGCTTCCGGGATGACACCCAGGAAATCTGCCTGAACCAGCCTGAGTCCAAGCAGCGTATTCTCGAATGCAGGGTGATAATTGAGAATCCAGTCCCCGCTCGACAGATGCCGCTTTTGCAGAGCCTCGTCCACTAGTTCCCCTTGGGATGTGGCGCAGGCGGATGCTTCGCTGTTGGCGAAGCGGACGATAGGAAAGAGCTGCCAGTTATAGATCGGGGCGACCACTTCATATTTGCTGTTGCGGCTGTCGGTGAAAACGATGTGTAATCTCTCTCCATCAATTCTCCCGGCGTCATACTCCAGTGCGACAGCAGTCCACGTCGTGCTGCCAGCACTTCTGGCAATTCCGTCGAACGCGACACCGCCAACCTGGTTGATAAAGTGAAGTGATTCCAGCCCTTTATACAGAGGCGTGCTGATATCCAACGCCTTTGCAGGTGCTTCAGCGAAAGTAAATGCGCCCAGTTTCAGTTTGGCGTAGGATGTGAACGGGAAGTGAAGTATCAGGCAAAGCAAGAAAATGATAATTCTGGAGTACATGGCATTCTCTCCCTTGATCTTGAAAAGAATTTACAACTTTTCAAACGACAAGCGCTGCGTACGGCTTATAAATGGGGGGTTGTGTGCAAGAGAAAGGACAACTGATGCAAAGGATCGTTAAAATGGAGAGCGGCCGTCCCTGGTGTGAAATGGACGTGGGCGTGGGAGGATCGGTCACAGTATTTCGGACTGGAGGAATGCTCTCTCTGGACTTTTGTTAATAATACTCAATCAGGATAATAAAATCAAGAAAATTTTGAAAAAAACGCTGCATCGGTGACTCGTGAAAAAAGTAACCGGTGCGATATGTTGTGAATTTCAGGTGTCGCTAACTGCCCATTGTGAATTCAGTGGCATTTTGTTGATTGGCTCAATGATTGCTGTGCATCTGATCGAGCAGAAACGCGTACTGCAGCGCCAGGCGGTGGAAGCGTTTGAAACGCCCGGAAGCGCCGCCGTGGCCGCTCTCCAGGTCGATGTCCATGATCAGCACATGGTCATCCGTTTTCAGGTCGCGCAGTCTGGCCACCCATTTGACGGGTTCGAAATACTGCACCTGGGAATCGTGCAAGCCGGTGGTCACGAGCATGGCCGGATAGGCCTGGCTGCTGACGTTATCATAGGGGGAGTAGGAGAGCATATACTCGTAATAATCCTTGACGTTGGGATTACCCCATTCGTCGTATTCGGCGGTGGTCAGCGGGATGCTCTCGTCCAGCATGGTGGTGACCACATCGACCCAGGGTACGGCGGCGATCACGGTGTGAAAGAGATCCGGCCGCAGGTTGACGACCGCGCCCATTAGCAGCCCGCCGGCGCTGCCGCCCACGGCGGCGAGTTTTTCCGGTTGGGTGTAGCCTTCCTTGATCAGAAATTCAGCGCAATCGATAAAATCGTAAAAGGTATTTTTCTTTTTCAGGAGCTTGCCATCTTCGTACCAGGCGCGGCCCAGCTCCTGGCCGCCGCGGATGTGGGCAATGGCATAGACAAAGCCGCGGTCGAGCAGACTGAGCCGGTCGGGGCTGAAAGTCGGCTCCATGCTGGCGCCATAGGAGCCATAGCCATAGAGGAGGCAGGGATTGCCGCCGTCCTTTTGCAGGCCTTTTTTATAGACAAGGGTCAGGGGGATGCGGACGCCATCGCGCGCCGGCGCGAAGAGCCGTTCGGTAAAATAGTCCTGCGGATGGTAACCGCCGACCACTTCATCCTGTTTGCGCAGCTGCCGCTCATGGCTGCGCAGGTCGTAATCATAGACCGACCAGGGTGTGGTGAGCGAGGTATAGCGATAGCGCAGCACGGCGCGGTCATATTCCGGATTGTCGGAGACATAGGCCACATAGGCTTGCTCGCCGAAATCGAGGTCGTGGCTGGCGCCGCTGTTTTTTTCGATGATGCGGATGCGGCGCAGGGCGTTGGCGCGTTCGCTGACCACGAGAAAATCCCTGAACGGCTCAATCGATTCCAGGAGCACGTCCGGGCGATGGCCGATGACCTCTTGCCAGTGCTGCACGCCGGTCTTTCCGGGCCGGGCTTCCATCAGGCGAAAATTCTGCGCCGCGAGATTGGTGACGATCAGGAAGCGATCGCCGTCATGATGGACGCTGTACTCGAGGCCGCGCTGGCGCGGTTGAAAGATGCGCCACGGGGCGTCCGGCGTGTCGGCATCGAGATAGCGACACTCGCTGGACAGGGTCTGCTCGCTGGTGATGAAGAGCCAGCGGCTGGTTTTGGATTTGCCCACACTGACGTTGAAGGTGTTATCCGTTTCCTCATAGACAACGGCGTCAGCGCCTGGATTGCCGCCGAGGCGATGTTTCCACACCTGAAAAGGACGCAGCGTGCTGTCCCTGGTGACATAAAAGAGGGTGTGGTTGTCATTGGCCCAGACGAAATTGGCGGAGGTGTTGGCGATCCTGGCCGCGGCCATTTCGCCGCTGCGGAGATTCTTGAAGCGCAGGGTATATTTGCGGCGGCTGAGGGTATCGATGCCAAAGGCCAGCCACTGGTTATCGGGGCTCACGGAGAGACCGGCCACAGAATAGTACCCTTTGCCCGCGGCCATCTCGTTGACGTTGAGCATGATCTCTTCCGGATTATCCAGCGCGGCCTGTTTGCGGCAATAGATGGGAAACTCCTGCCCCGTCTCGTAGCGCGTATAGTAATAGTAGCCGTTTTTAAACCAGGGGACCGTGTCATCGTTCTGTTTGATGCGGCCGATCATCTCTTGATAGAGCGTTTCCTGGAGTTTTTGGGTGTGCTGCATCATGGCTTTGGCGTAGGCGTTTTCCGCCTGGAGATGGGCGAGCACCTCGGGATTATCCCGCTGGTTGAGCCAATAATAGGGATCGACCCGCGTCTGGCCGTGCATGGTCAGGGGGTGGTCTATTTTATGCGGTCGTGGGGGGAGTTGGTTGACAGGCTGACTGCATGCGGCCAGGATGAGGACGCTGAGGATCAGGAGACGCCAACGCGTTTGCATACATCCTCCTTGGATAGAGATGAAGTGCAGGGATTGCCGGTGAAAGTTGTGAGAATTTTCTGGATCATCGCCGTGCTGTATCGCCTGCAGCACGCAACTGTTCGCGAGCGCTTGCGCGAGCGAACGAGTACTGCCAGCAGACCCGCGCGATTCGCCGAGACGCGCAAGTGACTCGGCGAACAGTAGCCCTCGGAGGGGGCTCCTCCGTTCGAGGGTGGGTTCCGGCTGATCGGAGCGAAGGCTCCGGCACCTGATGAACAGCGTTGCGATTCAGCCCGGGCCAAGCGAGGGCCGAACATGATGAGAAGCAGCGCTAAAGTAGGTAATTGGAAGGAAAAAAGCAAAGAATTATAAAATGGAGGGTTGGGAGGCTGCTGCTTCCGCCTTGAAGCTGTAAACAAAGATCACAAGAGCCATCATAGAAACAGGAGCAAATTGTGGGATCCAAAGAGTAACTCCAGTCTCGCTATGGGCTAATTCCGTAGCCCCCTGGCCTCAAATATAAACGGGAATTCTAATTGTCGCTGACAGGAAAAAATAATTGACATTGATCAAATTGCTCTACGGTGGCATGGTCGCGCATATTGCCTTCGAGCTTGGGATTGGCTTCACGCCACTGCTTAGAGGTCTTGCCAAAGAGGGCGACATTGAGGAGATCGGCCTCGCTGGCATAGGTGATGGCTGCCTGCGCAGGGGTGATTTCCGGCGGAATGAGATGCTCACGGATGGCATCGGTGTGGATTCGGTAGGTGAGTTTGGAGAGCGTGCGATTGAGGTTCCAGGCCAATGATAGGCAGCGGCATCGCGTAACGTTCGGCCAGTTGGCGAATGCGGCCGGTGAGAGTCTGGGAGACGCGATCCAATTCTCCCTGCACAGCAGCAGAGAGCGTAGCCAGCCACTTGTCGTCCACTACGAGCGTCTTGATCTCATCCTCGCCGGGATGATCGGTTTTGTGAAACAGTGCAGCGCGCAGGCCGGGGAGGACTTGCCAATAACGGTCGAGGGCATCCAGATCGCGTTCCGGAATGCCGCCGCGCAAATGGGCGGTGATGTCCTGGAGATCCTCAGGCTCGCTGCTGTCGATGTAGCGCGGCAGGTTGAGATTATAGTCATTCTTCGGGTCGCTGATCTCGGTCACGGGTACCAACCGCGCATACCCGGGGATTTCCATCTGGCGG
>DCUM01000006.1:13562-13913 GCA_002327255.1 bacterium UBA2214
CAGGCAGGAATGCCGGTGCCGTAAAAGAGGTTGGCCGGCAAGCCGATGATGCCCTTGATCACGCCGCGCTGGATCAGATTGCGGCGGATGACGCCTTCGGCATTGCCGCGAAACAGCACGCCGTGGATCTTTTTATTGATCTGATCGCCGATATCGGACTTGCCTTTGAGTGCGACCATGTCGCAAAACTTGCACCGGGCGGGATGGTGATGGGCGCATAAGGCTGTCCGCTGTATTTGTCGCTGACATATTTCACGAACAGCAGCACCAGGACATAATCCTTGTATTGAGAGGCATCCATCCCCCCGCGCAGTTCATCGCAGCCGGACCAGAGGGAGGAGTAGAGTTCAG
>DCUM01000239.1 GCA_002327255.1 bacterium UBA2214
CGCATCGACATGTCCGAATTCATGGAAAAATTCTCCGTATCGCGACTCACCGGCGCGCCCCCGGGCTATGTCGGCTATGAAGAGGGCGGACAGCTCACGGAAAAAGTCCGGCGCCATCCCTATGCGGTGGTTCTTTTCGATGAAATCGAAAAAGCGCATCCCGATGTCTTTAACATCCTGCTGCAAATCCTCGATGAAGGTCATCTCACCGACGGATTGGGCCGCAAGGTCGATTTTCGCAACACGGTTCTGATCATGACCAGCAACATCGGCGCCCGCGACATCTCCAAGGGCAGTTCATTCGGTTTCGGCCGCACCGATGTGGAGGGTGACTATGAGAAGATGCGCGACAAGTTGATTGAAGAGGTCAAACACGTCTTCAATCCCGAGTTTCTCAACCGCGTCGACGACATCGTCGTCTTCCGTCAGCTCGCGCGCGAGGATATGGTGAAAATCGTTGACATCGTCATCGACGATATGCTTCACAAAGTGGCAGACCGCAACATCTCCATCGAACTCACCCGCGGCGCCAAAGAGTTCATCGCCGACAGAGGGTTCGACCCCTTGTTCGGCGCCCGTCCGCTCAAGCGTACCATTCAGCGCCATGTCGAGGATGCCATTGCGGAAGAGCTGCTGAAAGGCAACTTTAGCGACGGCAGTCTGATCCGCGTCCGCAAAAAAGGCGATGGCCTCGAATTCATCGATACCCGGCACATCGCCAGCAGTGTCGAGGGCGAGGAAAACGCGGATCAGGAGACGCTCGAAACCTGAAATCCACCATAAACCGAAAAAGGCTTGCTGAATCAGCAAGCCTTTTTTTTTATACCATGGCGCCAGGGACTATTTGATCGCTTTGATCATGGCGCCGGCCGGCACCGCGTCGGTCAACTTCATGCCGTTCATGATGGCATGGGTCTCCATCTCCTCCCTGGCCACGCCCTGAGCGGCCAGCAATGCGGAAAGATTGGTGGCCGATTTGGCCGTATTGACCTTGAGGGTCTTGGGCGTGACGTTGATGCGTCTGGCATCGGTGAGCGTCTTGAATTGTCCGGCGGAAGCGGAGAACGTATTGGCATAACCGGCATAGCCGGCGGGAGAGCTGACACCGTGAAAAATGAAGACGTCTGAATTGCGCTGAATGAAATGCGACAGCACCGCCATCGTGTCGGATTGAGTGACCACCCGCGTCAGCAAACGTTGCGCCGCCATGCCATTGATGGTCGTCGATTCATTGCGGCTGACGGCCGCGGAGGATTCGCTGACAAACTTTGCAGCGGCGTCCCGCGCCGTGGTGCCGCTCACCATCGAGAACAACAAGGCCGCATCCTCCCTGGGGGCCAGCATTTGCACCTGGGCGGGGGTATTGTTCACCGTCCACTGCGCCGGCACGGGAAAGTAGAATTTGAGCGTGGGATGATAAAAGGCATTGCCATCGACATAGCCCTGGCGCGGATCATCGCCAAAGACGACACCATCCACCTGGGTGAGATATTCCTTGCGTTTGGTGACGAAGGTATTGCCCGCCAGTTTGCCCTGCCATTCCTGGGCTTTGCGCCGCACGGCGCCGAGGCGGTCGGTCGGATTGGGGTGGGTCGAAAACCATTCGGGCAGGGCGTTGGAACCATCCGCGGGAGAAAGTCTTTCCAGCGTCTCGAAAAAAGTGGCCATACAGTTGGCGTCATAATAGAGTTTGCTCGAATACTCGACACCGAGGTCATCGGCCTGGCGCTCGTTGTCGCGGCTGAATTTCAAAAACAGCATGCTGACGCCGAACTGCGCCAAACCGGCATATTTGCGAAAATCCTCGGAAAAGATCATACCGACGCCGAGACCCAGTGAGGCCAGTTGCGCTTTGCTGTACTCCACGGCCGTGTGGCGGGCGGCGACATGGCCCAGTTCGTGACCGATCACACCCGCCAATTCGGCCTCATCATTGAGATAGGCCACGATGCCCCGGGTCAGGTAGATGTAACCGCCTGGAACAGCGAAGGCATTGATGACCGGTGTGTCGAGCACCTTGAACTGATAGGGCAATTGCGGACGATGGGTGATTTTGCCCATGCGTTGGCCGATGTTATTGATATAGGCATTGAGTTCGGCATCTTCGTATACGCCATAGGTGGCGATGATTTCCTGATCCGTCTGCTGTCCCAAAGCAATTTCGTCGCTCTCGGAGAGCAGCATCAGTTGCCGCTTTCCGGTCACCGGATTGACCGCGCACGAGATGATCCACGCGATCAGCAGCAGAGCGGCGATGACAGCAACGACACGATAACCGGTCTTCATATCTCCCTCCTTAAAATTTATCGCGGACAATGATTTCACTGATATTGCGCATATCCCAATCGTCGCCAGGATATTTTTGCCGATACTCATGAAGGGCCGCTTCCCATTCCTGCAAATCTTCGGCCTCCAGCGCTTGCCGCATATCCCCGGTGATCAAACGTCCCGTGCGGCAGGCCGCCCAAACCAGGTGCGGCTTCACACCCGCGCGGATGAGCTGGCGTATAACGTCCTCAGGTTCCATTTCCCTTCCTGTCGATTCTTTGCACCATGGTCGAGGTCACGGCAAACGAACGATGCGCCCCTCGACTTTGGCGTCAATCTGCGGGTTCCTGCTGATATAGTCCATGACGATATCATTCACCAGGATATTGGTGTTCTCCATTTTGCCGGACGGCGTGAAGCCAAAATAGCGGTCAGTCTGCCCAAAAAGGACATAATCCACGGTAGCACCGCGATAGATTTTTTCCGCTTCGATGGGCTGTCCGTTCACTTGCGCGCCGGAAATCTCTATATCGCCCCACGGGAGCACCTTGTAGGCATAGCGCAGGCCGGAAACCTGCAGAATGCCGGGCTCCTCCCGGGCGGATGCTCTGGCGTTGGTCTTGAGCATGGTCAGCAGTTCAGAACCGGAGCAGGTGAAAGTGACCACATAGTTGGTGAAGGGCAGTATCTCGACAATATCGAGTTTCTTGACGGGGCCGGCCACCATGTCTTTGCGAATGCCGCCGCTGTTGAGCACGGCAAAGTCCGTTTTGTTTTCATGCCGGACCACATCGGCCATGAAATTGCCGATATTGGATTCCGACTGGCTGTTGCGAATCCAGTTGCTGGCCAGATGGCCGATGATTTTACCGTATTCCGCATCGATTTGCTGCTGATAATGATGCACCCGTTCAGCAAGCAGCGGATTGACCTGGCGGACNNCGCCCCAGGTAGCGGGTCTTCGAGTCCGCCTGCACGATGATGACGTTGTTTTCGATGATGGGTTTGTGGAGCCGGCTGTGACTGTGTCCCCCCACGATCACATCCGCGCCCCGTGTTCCGCGTGCCAGCTTGCGGTCTTCCTCCACACCCATGTGCGTGAGCAGGATGATCAGATCGGTTTGCGCATCGATATCATCGATGTATTTCTGTGCCGTGGCAACGGGATCCAGCACCCGAATGCCATCGAGATTCTTTTTGGCGGTCATTTCGAAAAGTTCGGTCAGTGTCAATCCAATGACACCGACGCGCAGACCATCGAGCTTGTAGATGGCATAGGGTTTGTGGGCGACCAGTTTATCTTCTTTATAAAGATTGGCGCTGAGGATATCATAGCGGGCCAGCGCGAGGATTTTCTGGAGGTTTTCCTGGCCATCGTCGAATTCATGATTGCCAATGGTGGATGCTTGATAGCCGATGGTATTGAGCATATCGACATAGGCGCCACCGAGGGTATTTTCCACCACAATTTTGGTCAGCGGGGTACCGGTCATGATATCTCCCGCATCGAGCAGCAGGGTGGTTTTCCAGGTGTTGCGCGCCTCGCGGACATGGGCGTCCAGGGCCACCATGCCGCCGATCAGGGGTTTGGGATCTTTTGGCACCCAGGTGGCAGCCATCGGCAGAAACTGGCTGTGCATGTCGTTGGTATGCAAAACCGTGAGCGTGCGGCTGCGTTGCTGGGCGCAACCGCTGGCCAGCGTCAGGATGATCAGGAAAAGGGCGAAGGGTATGAGGTGGCGAAAGGTACGATTCACGGGCTCTCCATTTGGATGGGTAACGGGTACACCATTTAACCCAAAAGTTTAATGATTTGTACCACGTTTGTCAAGTCTTTTCTCAAAATTCTGAGTAACGGGCGCACAAACGAGAAGACCAGTGATACTTTCGCCATCTTTGACAGCTGTTGTTGCGGGATTGCTTCAGGCCATCAGCCCAGCCAGGTTGGCCGGGCTTTTGACCATTCTTGCCGCACCCATCGTTGCGATGTGGATTATCATTCACCCATAGGGGAATATCATAAAAAAGGGCTGCCCCGAAGACGGGACAGCCCTTGGTGTCGATACCACAGGACACCGGCGCGAGGCCGGTTGCCCACGGGGTTTATTTCACGAATTCCATCTTGCGCGCGACTTCATAGCCGTTCACCTGCAACTTGTAGATGTAGGTGCCCGTCGGCAGGACGATTCCGCTGTTGTCTTTGCCGTCCCAGGAGACCGTATGCGCGCCGCTGCCCATGAACTTGGTCACGAGCGAACGCACTTCCTGTCCCTTGAGGTTAAAGACAGACAGCGTAACAAATCCAGCTTCCTTGAGTCTGAAGTTGATGCGCGTCTCAGGATTGAACGGGTTCGGATAGTTCTGTTCCAGTACATAGTCGACCGGTGAAGCCACCGTCGCACTAACCGGACCGTGCAAGGTCAGACGACCCTTATAGTCGACGTCCGCCAGCTTGTAGAAGTAGGTCTTGCCCGCATCCACGTTCGTATCTTCGAACTGGTAGTAACGGACAGAGCTGGTGGTGCCGGCCCCGGGAATCAGACCCTGGTTGATGCGTTCATAATTGCCATCCTCGGCAGCGGAACGGTAGACATGGAAGCCCATGTTTTCCGTTTCCGACTGGGTACGCCATTCCAGTTTCACCATGCCGCTGACGGACCTGGCTTCGAAGGACGACAGTTCAACCGGGGTGAGATCGAAGACATAGTCCTGGACCTCGCCGAAAGTTTCATTGACGCCCGTCGGACTTTGCACCGCGCCCACCAGCCGGCTGTTGCTGAAGCGGAACCGCGCCCATACTTCGGTGCCAGCGACAAAGCCGGCCGGCCAGTTGAAGCTGAAGGTATGGTATCCCGCGGTGATAGCTTGCGCCGGGATGATCATGTCATAAGCCTGTGAAAAATCAACCGCACTGCCGTCGCCGCCATCGAAATCGATCCAGCCGGCGATGACGCCATTCTGGCTGACATAGAGGGTCACCTGATGACCATCCGCAGAGAAGGCGATGCCATCGTTTTCGGAACCATCATTTTCATAGGGATCCGCATCAACCCACGGACCGCCGGTGGGACGGCCGATGAAGACGTTGACGTCAAAACGATGCCCAGCCCGCGGTAGCCCGTCGGTGCCATAGTCATATTCAGCCTGTTGCTCAGCCGGCAGTACCGTCACGTATACCGTGGCGATATCGCACAGAGACGGATTGCCATTGTCACAGACTTGATAGGTGAAATGATCCGGTCCGTAATAGCCGGGATCCGGCGTATAGGTGACTGTGTTATCCGGATTGATCACGACCGTGCCATGGGGCGGATCGCTCACCGTGGTCACTTGCAGCACGTCATTCGGATTCGGATCGAAATCGTTATCCAGCACCGGAACGGTCACCGGGACACCGGGATCGGTGATCACTGCGTCGTCAACCGCATAGGGGGCTGCGTTGTCATTTGGATCCTCATCCGGATGGACATACACCGTCACCGTGGCCTGATCACACGCCTGCGGGACGGCATTGTCACACAGGGTGTAGGTGAAGGAGGTCTCACCGGTAAATCCTGCCGGCGGCGTATAGGTAATCGTCTGATCGGGATTCAGAACAGCCGTGCCCTGAGAAGGCTGGGTGATGGCGGTGATAGTGATCGGATCTCCATCCGGATCAAAATCATTGACCTTCACATCGATCTGAACGGTCAGGCCTTCATTGATTTCCACATTGTCGTCGTTGGCGACCGGCGGATCGTTGCCCGGCTCATCGTCAAAGACTTCGATGGTCACACGCGCGCCATCCTGGGCACCGCTCGGATCCTGCGCAACGTAGGTGAAGAACGTCGTGCCGGTCCAGCCCGCAGCCGGCGTGAAGGTATACACACCGGTGGTCAGATTCATCGTCACCGAGCCGTTGGCCGGCTGGGTGAACGATGCCACGCTCAGAACATCACCATCCGGATCCCAATCGTTGGTCAGCACATTGCCCG
>DCUM01000224.1:0-1480 GCA_002327255.1 bacterium UBA2214
GCCAGGACCTGCTCTACCGCATCAACACCGTCGAGATCGAGCTGCCGCCGCTGCGCCAGCGCACCGAGGATATCCCTTTGTTGGCCGATCATTTTCTCGCGATCTATTGTAAAAAATATCACAAGCCTGCAAAAACCATTCATCATCTGGCCTGGAAAAAATTAGCCGGCTATCCCTGGCCGGGCAACGTGCGCGAATTGAGTCATGTCATCGAGCGTGCGGTGATCATGTCCGAAGCATCCACCCTGCAGGCCAATGACTTTTTCATACCCGAAAGCGAAAAAAGCGACAGCCAGGTCACGCTGGAAAACCTCAATATGGAAGATGTGGAAAAATTGCTCATCCGCAAGGCGCTGGATAAATTCGCCGGCAACATCAGCCAGGCTGCGGATGAATTGGGACTGTCGCGCGCTGCGCTCTACCGGAGGATCGAGAAATATGGTCTTTAAACGCTTCTCGATCGTCTGCCTGGTGCGTCTGCTCATCCTGACGATATCCCTGGGATTGGCGGCGCACTATTTCCACGCCCGCTCCTGGCCAATGCTGGTGCTGCTCGCGCTGCTTTGCGTTTACCAATTCTTCGCGCTTTTGCATTACATCAACAAGACCAATCGCGACCTGACCCGTTTCATCGAGGCGATCAAATATGGGGATGGGTCCCTATCGTTGCAAGATGAAAAGATTGGGGCCTCCTTCTCGGCGCTGCAGGGGGTGTTTGCAGAAGTCTTTGCAACCCTGCGCAAAACCAGGATGGAAAAGGAGGAGCATTTTCAGTATCTGCAGACCGTGGTGCAGCATGTCGGCATGGGGCTGATCGTGTTCCAGCCCGATGGCCAGGTGGAACTGATCAACAATGCGGCGAAACAGCTATTCAAAATCCCGCGGCTGCGAAACCTTGGAGAATTGAAAGAAAAGAGTCCCGAGCTGGTGGAGACGCTTTTCCGCCTGCCAACCAGGGAAAAGGGCTTCGTCAAGGTGGAAGATGCGGCGGATACGCTCTATCTGGCCCTGTATGCGACGGAATTCAAGATGCACGGCAAGTTCCACCGCCTGGTTTCGCTGCAGAACATCCAGCGCGAGCTGGAAGAGAAGGAGATGGAGGCGTGGCAGAAGCTGATACGGGTACTGACGCACGAGATCATGAACTCGGTGACGCCGATCTCCTCTCTGGCTTCGACGATTCATCAGATGATCTCGGCCAGGGAAATGGCGGCAGAGAAGAAACCGAGTGCAGCAGAGGATAGCCGGAAAACAGAGGCACCGGCAAACAAAAAAGAAATGGTTAATACAGCAGACAAAAACGATATCGAAGCAGCGGCAGACAACCACGATATGGAAGCAGCGGCAGACGAATGGGGTGCAGACATCTCGCTGGCCGCCCGCACCATTGAGAAACGCAGCCAGGGCTTGCTGCACTTTGTCGATTCGTTTCGCAGCCTGACGCTGGTGCCCAAGCCCAAATTGCAGTTTTTCCCCATCG
>DCUM01000224.1:1508-8407 GCA_002327255.1 bacterium UBA2214
GAACCGGCGCATCTGCAGATGGAGGCGGATCCGGATTTGATCGAGCAGGTGCTGATCAATTTGTTGATGAATTCGGTGCAGGCGCTGCGCGGACGGACGGAGGGGATCATTCATTTGCAGGCTTTGCTCAATCATCGCGGCCGGGTGGTGCTGCAGGTGATGGATAATGGGCCCGGGGTGACGCCGGAGAATCTGGAAAAGATATTTGTGCCCTTTTTCTCCACCAAGGAAGGCGGATCGGGGATCGGCCTGAGTCTGTCACGGCAGATCATGCGGCTGCACCACGGCTCGATTCATGTGCAATCCGAGCCGGAGATGAAGACGGTGATGTATTTGACGTTTTGAGTTTTCAGCCGGCGGAGTGACTTTCCGGGAGCACTTTCCCGGGTGCGCCGCGCGCCGGCCCGGCTGAATACTTGCTGAGGGACATGTCCGCACCCTGGACCACGAAGAATCCTGAATGCAATGGGAGCAGCTATTAACCCTGTCGCGCAGGAGGCATCTTTGTGGAAAGCGGCAGGTAACCGCGTGCACCATGGATTTGCCATAAACAGGCATTCCTGTTCGCCAGATCACAAGAATGCTTCCTGCATGACAGCATACGCAAGATTTTCACACCCGCCGTTGATTTCCATTCAGCCGGAGAATCCTCACGTCTTCCAGATCGATATCTCGCCCGGCGGCTGTTTTTGAAGCAATGAGATCATCTTTTTACAACACATAGAATGCTTGCCTGTGATAGTTCATCACCTGCCTGCGTTCCCCACTGGCGCAAATTCGATTCCTGGCGTCCGGGTCTGTACATCAATGCGCACGCGATCCTGAAATATGGTTATTTCATGATCGATGATTTCGGCAGCGCTGGTCATCGCTGCGGTTCCCATGCCGGCCTCCAGCAGCGCCTCCAATAATTTTTGTGCATAGTCATGGGTTGCTTCGATCAGAATATTCAGATCAAACGTGGCTCGCGGCACGCCATGCAACACCGCCGCAATGCCGCCGATGACAAGATATCGGACATCATGTTTTTCCAAGCACGCGAATACGCCCTGCAACTGGTTGAGCATCTTTTTGCTCCAAAATATGAGGATTTGCCGAGATAATCAGATCGGTGAATTCGTAAAAACTTCCATGCGCTCCTGCAGCGACAGCGCACTGAACCATTTCGATTTGGCTTCCAATGATTCGTCAGCGAAGGTGTGTGACACAGATTTATTCATGACTTCCATCCTGACAACGCGTTTATATTCATTGTGACTCTTCGAACGGACATGTCAGTCTCTGGCAGATTCGAAGTCGGCGCGATTACCTACCGCGTATCACATAGATGCCTACTGCATGACAGTCGTGGATCATTCATAATGGCGGGCAAACATCAAAACCGCCAGCTCAATCCCAATTGGGCCTTGTGACAATCGTGTGCGCAGTACAGGCGAATCGGCCTCTCACTGCCGGCGCCGAGACCGAATCCATGCCCGCCCTTTTCGTAAACATGCAGCTCGGCAGGCACCTGGTGTTTCTGCAGCGCCAGAAAATAGTGGATGCTGTTTTCAACCGCCACCGTGGCATCATCCGCCGCATGCACCAGAAAAGCGGGTGGCGTCGCCGCCGTGACGTGCCATTCATTGTAAAAGGTTTCGACGAGCTGCGGATCGGGCGATTCTCCGAGCAGGTTGTTCCTGGAGCCGCTGTGCGTGAGCCCCTCCTGCCGCTACCAGTCGAGCCACAGCAGCACATTCTTGATCGGCGCATTGCGCCGCGCCTCATCGCTGCGATAATCGGGATCCAGCGCGCGCCAAAGCCCGATCCAATCCGGACGGTTATACGCCAGCGCCGCAAAAACCAGAAAAGCCCGCCGTCCCGGCTGCTCCGCCCAGTGCAGCACATCTTGAGCATACGGCCATTTGCCCTTGTCTTCGACATAAGGCACCAGAAAGTCGATCCCCCTGCGCAAGCTTCGCCCATCGGGGAGGACGAACGCAAAAAGATCATTCGAGGCATCAGAGAGAATCCACGCCGCCGTGACCATGCCGTCCATATTGAAAAGGGAGTAGGAATAGGGTTTGGTGCGCTCCAGCTCAAGCGGAAAGCTGCCATCCGCTCCCATCTGATTAGGCAGGAGCACCTCCTGAAGCCGGCTGCGGCAGAAGTGCAGCGTGGAATCATCTTCCAGCAGACTGGCATAGGCCGCGGCCTGCGCGTGCCACCAGGTACCATGATTGTTCTTCCAGTTCATCTCGTCGATGCCATAGGGGTGCGTCTTGAGCCAGATGAGAAAATCGCTAAACCACGCCTTGATCTGATCCGCTTCTTGCGGAGGGAAAAAGCGCGAACCCTGCAACAGCTTGACGGAGCGGGCGACCTCGATGAAAGAGGTCGCATCGATGATGCCGATGCCGCGCCCGGTGACCCGGCCCTTGATGGCCTGCGCGTAGAGCAGATGCGGATTCATGCGCGTCTCTGCAGCGATGAACCACGCCTGCAGATGCGGACGCACGGCTTGCACGTATTTTTCGTCTCCACTGAGAAGCCAGGCCGACGTGAGCGTGCCGGTGATCCAGGAGAGCCGGCCCACGGCGTTGCGGTGAAAGTTGAAATTGTCCGGATTGTTGAGGCCATCCTTGCGAATATAGGCGCCATCGGGATTTTCGGGATTCGGCCACCAGTAATCGCCCTCTGAATAATAGTCGTGCGGACCGCCGCTGCTGCGCGAACACAGCGAATCGGTCACGGTAATTGGTTTTTCCCGCAGCATCTCGCCGGCCCGGCGCAGCACGCGCTCCTTTTCCAAATCAATGATCGTCTGCTGCATCAGCCGCCGCTGTGAAAGACTCAGGAACGCGGGCTTGATCTTCGCTGCCGTCACACTGGCGACCGATTCGCCTCCGCGCAGCAGCACCTTGATGCGCGCCGCACCATTGGCGAGTTGGATCACCCGGGAACCCAAAACGGTGCCGAGATTATCGAGCAAAAGCCCCTCACCGGCGAGTCCAAAACGCACCACCTGATTGCCATCGAGGCAGCGGCGGCCGGCCTGATCAACCAGCGTTGCCCTGAACAGCGCGGTATCGCCGCAGCTCTGCTGCAATGCAAGCGTGAGGCGATGCGGCGCACCCCACGGTTCGGACTGATACGCCATCTCCATTTCATCGACAACCACGCGCCTGCCCATCCTGCCGACGGCCTTGAGATGGTTACGGCCATCCGGAAAGGGTTGCTCGAGCTCGAGCAGGGTGCGATACCACCCTTCGCCCTGATAATAGGGCTTGTCCGGGTCCACCACATCGAAGGCGTTGAAACAGTGCGGCAGGGTGATTTTTTCCCAGGGCAATTTTTGATGCTGGGCATCGCGCCACACTTCCCAGATGCCGCCGAGATGGCCGCGCTGGAATTCCCAGCCGTCGCACAGGCGAATGCCGGGCGCGTTCAGATGCGCCTGGGCGGCCACGCAAAGAAGTGTCAAATGGAAGAGAATGGACAAAAACGCCGAACGATTTGATTTCATGGGCAAATTGACTCCCGTTTAAGATGAAACAAGTTGGGCCCCACCAACAACAGGTGGAGCCCAAGTATTGACTTGATCGATTCCTCACACGCAATAAAGATGAAGCCTTCTCTGGCACGCCACTGTTATTCCGAGATGGCAATTCTTTCCCCATTTTTCAGAAATGACCGGGTGTCAAGTCGAATTGGCGATTGACCCACAGGCGTATCATCAAAAGTTGGCAAACTCGCACCTGTTTTTTATGCGAAAAGAATCAGACCGACCCGCATTTCCGCATGGTAGCAGAAAGTTGAAATGCCTGCAGCCGGTTTTTCTGCAACAGCGATTTTTTAGCGCTGCACCCGGGCACTGCCGTTGCCGGCGAGGTGTTCCACTTCCCTGAAGGTGGCCATGGAGGTGTCGCCCGGCGTGGTCATGGCCAGGGCGCCGTGGGCGGCGCCGAAATCCACGGCTTTTTGCGCGTCCCCCGCCGTCAGGAAGCCGTAAATCAGGCCGGAGGCAAAACTGTCGCCGCCGCCGACGCGATCGAGAATCTCCAGATTGAGCCGCTGCGCCGCCTGATAAAAGGCGCCGTCGTGCCAGCAGATGGCGCCCCAGTCGTTTCGCGAGGCGCTTTTGACGCCGCGCAGCGTCGTGGCCACCACCTTGAAATTCGGAAAGGCGCGCACGGCCTGTTCGATCATCTTTTTGAAACTGCCGACCTCCAGGTCCACCATCTTTTCATCCAGCCCCTCCACCTCCATGCCGAGTGCGGCGGAGAAATCCTCCTCATTGCCGATCATGACATCGACCCAGGGCGCGATGGCGCGGTTGACCTCACGGGCGCGCTCCATGCCGCCGATGCTCTTCCACAACGAGGGACGAAAATTGAGATCGTAGGAGATGATGGTGTGGTGCTTGCGGGCCGCGGCCATGGCCTCGAGGATCACTTCCGCAGTGGTCTCCGAGAGGGCGGCATAGATGCCGCCGCTGTGGAACCAGCGGCTGCCCGCCGCACCGAAAACCGCTTCCCAGTCGATATCGCCGGGCTTGAGCTGCGAAGCGGCGCTGAGGCCGCGATCGGAGCAACCCACGGCGCCGCGCACGCCGAATCCGCGTTCCGTGAAATTGAGTCCGTTGCGCACCGTGCGGCCGATGCCGTCATAAGGAACCCATTTGATCAGGCTGGTATCGACGCCGCCCTGGAGGATGAAATCCTCGAGCAAACGTCCGACGGGATTGTCCGCAAAGGCGGTCACCACCGCGGTGCGCAATCCGAAGCAGCGCCGCAGTCCGCGGGCGACGTTGTATTCGCCGCCGCCCTCCCAGGCGCGAAAATGGCGGGCGGTGTGGATGCGTTCCTCGCCCGGATCGAGGCGCAGCATGACCTCGCCCAGGGAGATTTCGTCGTAACGGCACGTTTGCGGGGATTTTATTTTCAATTCAGATGACATGGTTTTCCTCGATGATTAATCCAATACACGCGTGGCCGCGAGACCGTGGGCCGTTTTATTAGCGCGCCAGCCAGCCGCCGTCGACCGCAAGGGTGTAGCCATTGACATAGGCCGCCGCTGCGGAGGCCATAAAGACCACCGCACCCTGGAGATCGGCGGGCGTGCCCCAGCGTCCGGCCGGAATGCGCTCCAGGATCGCCTTGCTGCGCACCGGATCGGCCTGCAGCGCCGCGGTGTTGTCGGTGGCCATATACCCCGGCGCGATGGCGTTGGCGGTGATGCCGTGGGGCGCCAGCTCATTGGCCAGCAGCCGCGTCAGTCCCATCACCGCGCTCTTGGAAGCGGTATAGGAGGGAACGAGGATGCCGCCCTGAAACGACAGCATGGAAGCCACGTTGATGATGCGCCCGCCGCGCCCCTGCTGCACCATGACCCGCGCTGCCGCCTGCGACAGAAAAAAGAGCGTGCGCAGGTTGATGTTCATGACATCATCCCAGTCTTTTTCGCTGAACTCCAGCAGCGGCGCGCGCCGGATGATGCCGGCGTTGTTGACGAGAATATCCACCCCGCCGAGCTGTTGCACGGTGCTTTCGATGATCGCGGCGACGCTCTCCCGGCGTGACAAATCCGCCTGGATCGCCGCACAGCGCCGCCCCAGCGCCTCTATTTTCACCACGCTGTCGCCCAAATCCAGCACATCGACCACCGCCACATCCGCGCCCGCTTCGGCCAGACCCAGCGCCATCCCCTGCCCCAGTCCGCGCGCCGCACCGGTGACGATGGCGACCTTGCCGTCCAGTTTGAATTGATCCACTATCATTTTTTGGTTCCTCAACTTGTCTGAATGATTCGCCGCCGGAAACACCGGCAAGCGCAGAGCTAAAACAACGCTGCAGGCGTTAATCATGACCCCAGTCGTGAGATCAGATCGGGCACCGGGTCAAGTGCACAGCAGAATCGACCCGCCGCGCCCGGAGCACTCGTGGTTATTGCGTTTCCACATTGTCAAACCGCTGCGCCCGTCAGACAGTCCCCCCTGCCCAACCCCGAGGCCGTTTTCGGGGTCGTTTTCCCGGGCAACCCCGGAGTCGATCCGGGGAGTCGATCTGACAGCGACCTGCGATCTATCGCATTTGCCCGATCTCGATGCCGTCCATGTCCTCAAACGTCTGATTTTCGCCGCCCATGCCCCAGCAGAAGGTGTAGCGCCGGGTGCCGACGCCGGAGTGGATCGACCAGCTCGGCGAAAAGACCGCTTCGCGATTGGCCAGGACCAAATGGCGCGTCTCGTCCATCGGCCCCATGAGGTGAAAGACGCGATCCTCCTTCTCCATGTCGAAGTAGAGATAGACCTCCATGCGGCGTTCGTGGGTGTGCGGCGGCATGGTGTTCCACACCGAACCCGGCTCCAGCACCGTGAACCCCATCACCAGTTGGCAGCTCTGGATGCCGCGCGGGTGGATGTATTTGTAGATGGTGCGTTTGTTGGCGGCCTCCACCGAACCCAGAACGACCGCCTCGGCTTCCGCCAGTCTGGCCTGACGCGTCGGATAATCGGCATGGGCGGGAAAGCTGACCAGATAAAACGCGGCGGGATTCTGCGGATCCGCACTCGTGAAGGCGATCTCCTTTGTGCCCCGGCCGATGTAGAGGCCGTCCCTGTTCTCCATGGGATAGACCTGACCATCCGCCGTCACCGCTCCGGCGGCGCCGATGTTGAGGACGCCCAGTTCGCGGCGCTGACAGAAAAAATCGGCGGAGAGTTCTTTGGCGGACTGGATACGCAGCGGCTCGGCAAGGGGCACTGCGGAGCCGATCACGCAGCGATCGACTTCGATATAGAGCATTTGCAGGGAGCCGGACTTGAACAGCTCATCGATGAGAAAAGCCTGGCGCAGTTCCGCCGCATTCATGCGCTGAAATCGCACCACATCTACGGTATATCGTACGTGCATGGTTTT
>DCUM01000224.1:8447-37426 GCA_002327255.1 bacterium UBA2214
CCGCTTCGGCGCGCATCTGCGCCACATCCGGCATCGCCCTGGTCAGCGCCGAACCGCAGAAAATGCCGGACGGATCGTACGCTACCAGATCCGCGAGATTTTTCAGCGACACGCCGCCGGTATAGACCATCTGCAGCCCTTTGAAGGGTCCTTTCCAGGCCGGCGCCAGTCCCATGAAGGAGACCGTATCCGTCACCGCGGGAAAGAGCTTGTGGATATATTGGCAGGGATAGCGCTGCTGCAGTTCTTCGATGCCGCAGCCGTAAAGGGCGGCTTTCTGGGCGAGCTGCTTGCCGACATCGGCGATGCCGCCCGGGATGCACATCACATCGGCGGCGACGCAGCGCTCGACGACTTGCGAAAAATAATCAGGACAGACGATGCCCGCCACACCCGCGGCAATGACCTCATCCGCTTGTTGGGCGGTCATCACCGTGCCGGCCAGAACCAGTGCATCCGGATGCCTCTTCAGCAAGTGCCGAATCCCCGGCAAGGCGGCCGGAGAGCGCAGCGCGATCTCCAGGGTGATGCCGAGGGGATCCAGGGCTGTAAACGCCACCAGACACTCCTCCGGACTGGCCGGCGTCAATAGCGCGATGAGGCGGTGCTGCAGCAGGCGCGCATACACTTTTTGAGTCTTTTTTTCCATTCTGCTCTTTCGTTTGTCAGACTGAATCCTTTAAAAACCACAAAAGGCGCCAACGATACAAACCCGGATACGGCGTCCCCTCGCAGCGGCAGCGAAAACGCTGACTCGCCCTCCAATTGCCGGTTTAGTCCCGAAAAATCAGGGGTTACAGCTATTATTTGCCATACGGGTTCATCCAGGTTGCACGCCTGTTGGTGAAATTAGCCATTAGCGCGGCAATAATCAAGGAAAAATTGTGCTCGAAAAACGCGCTACGCACACGCCGGTTGAGGATGGGGCCGGGCTGACCGGTGGGCTGTCTGTTTGGTGCCAAGTCTGAGGAGACCCCGGATTCGGTCCGTAACCGCGGATTAGCCCACCGGGGCGACGCCCTTTTTGAGGATGATGTTGCCGTATTTTTCGGTCTCGCCCGTCATCACCACGGCAAAGGCGTTGCGGCTGCGGAAAAACAGCTTGCGCTTGTCCAAATTATGGTTAAATTTAGGCACTTGTAGTCACGATATAAAGCTCCTCATTCATGGAGGTTTTATGGATGCTCTGCTGCTGGCGCGACTGCAATTCGCGGCCACAACCGTGTACCATTTCTTCTTCGTCCCGCTCACCCTGGGACTCTCCATCATGGTGGCGGTCATGGAGACGCTCTATGTGCGCACGGGCGACGAAACCTACAAACGCATGACCAAATTCTGGGGCAAGCTTTTTCTCATCAACTTTGCCATGGGGGTGGTCACCGGCATCGTCCAGGAATTCCAGTTCGGCATGAACTGGTCCGAGTACTCCCGCTTTGTCGGCGATATTTTCGGCGCCCCGCTGGCCATCGAAGCCCTGCTCGCCTTTTTCCTCGAATCGACCTTTCTCGGCGTGTGGATTTTCGGCTGGGATCGCCTCTCCAAAGGCCTGCATGCGGCCGTGATGTGGATCGTGGCCTTTGGCTCCAATCTCTCGGCCTTCTGGATTCTCGTTGCCAACTCGTTCATGCAGGAACCGGTGGGCTATGTCCTGCGCAACGGCCGCGCCGAAATGACCGATTTTTTCGCCCTGATCCTCAATGGCCACGTCTGGGTGCAGTTCCCCCACGTCTTTTTCTCGGCGCTGTGCACCGCCGCCTTTTTCGTCATCGGCATCTCCGCGTATCATCTCCACAAAAAGAGCGCGGATGGCGAGGTCTGGAAGCGATCATTCAAAATCGCAACCCTCTTCGGCGCGGTCGGCATCGTCTTTGTCCTCCTCGGCGGTCACACCCAGGCGCAGCATATGGTGCGGGCGCAGCCGATGAAAATGGCCGCCGCCGAAGCCCTGTGGGAGAGCGCCGATCCGGCCGATCTCTCCCTGGTCAGCATCATCGATGAAAAGGAGCGCCGCGAAATATGGGGCCTGAGGATTCCCGGCCTGCTCAGCTTCCTCGCCTACAACCGCTTCAGCGGCGAAGTCAAAGGCATCAACGATATCCAGAAGGAATATGAGCAGAAATACGGCGCGGGAGATTACGTCCCGCCGGTGGCGCTCTCCTTCTGGACCTTCCGCATCATGGTCGGCGCCGGCACGCTGATGTTCCTCATCATTCTCTATCTGCTGGTGGCCGTGCTGCGCAAGCGTTATACCTTCCATCCGCTGCTGCTCAAGGGCCTGGTGTGGAGCATCGCCCTGCCCTACATTGCCAACAGCGTGGGCTGGATATTCACGGAAGTCGCGCGCCAGCCCTGGGTGGTGTTTGGTGTCATGCGCATCGAAGACGCCGTTTCGACCGCGGTCAGCAGCGGCGAAGTGTTGTTCACACTCATCGGATTCTCTCTCCTCTATGGGGCGCTCATGGTGGCGGATGTCTATTTGCTGAGAAAATTTGCGGTCGCCGGGACCACCCCGGCCACCCGGCAGGCATAGGAGGCGGTTATGGATCTCAATACCATCTGGTTTTCCCTGATTTCCGTGTTGTTCATCGGATTTTTCTTCCTCGAAGGATTCGATTTCGGCGTTGGTATTCTCCACCCCTTCCTCTCCAAAGAGGACCANNGTGTGGCTGATCACGGCGGGCGGGGCCATGTTCGCCGCCTTCCCGCACTGGTACGCCACCCTGTTCAGCGGCTTTTACCTGGCGCTCTTCCTGCTTCTGGCCGGACTCATCATCCGCGGCGTCTCGTTCGAGTTCCGCAGCAAGGACAAGCATCCGGCCTGGCGCGCACTGTGGGACTGGTCGCTCTTCAGCGGCAGCTTCATTTCGGCGCTGCTGTGGGGCGTAGCCATCGCCAACCTCATCCGCGGTGTACCCATCGACCAGAACATGCAGTATGTGGGCGGATTCTGGAATCTGCTCAATCCCTATGCCCTGCTCGCGGGCCTCATGACCCTGACGCTCTTCACCTATCACGGCGCGCTCTTTCTCGATCTGAAAACGACCGCTGACATCCGGCAAAAAGCGCACGACACCGCCCTGAAGCTGTGGCTGCCGGCGCTGCTGCTGGTGCTCGGCTTCATCGTCGCCAGCTGGTTCGCCACCGATATGTTCACCCGGGGCGGGATGCTCCCGCTGCTGAGCGCTGTGATCGCCGGCGCAGCGCTGCTCCTTTCCGGATGGTTCCTCAGAAAAAAACGCAGCGGTTGGGCCTTCGCCATGACCGGCGTCACCATCGCGTTCGCCACCATCACCGTCTTTGCCGGGCTCTATCCCCGCGTCATGGTCTCTTCGCTCAACGAGGCCTGGAGCCTGACGATTTACAGCGCGGCCTCGACACCCTACACCCTCAGGATCATGTCGATCATTGCGGCCATCTTTGTGCCGCTGGTGCTGGCCTACCAGGCGTGGACCTACTGGACTTTCCGCAAACGCATCAGCGTGGATTCGCATCTCGAATATTGATGAATAAGGCTCAGGCCCGGTGGGGCTGAGCCTTTTCCATGCGTCCGAAAGAACCCAAACGTATTCAAGAATATGACCCCTCAGCAAAGGATGGCGCACTATCTGGCGGCGCGCAGAGGCGCGCTGCTGACCGGCGTCGGGTTGATGCTTATCACCGGGATCGCCATTGTGCTGCAGGCCGATCTCCTCAGCCGCGCCATTGCCAGCGTCTTTCCCGGCGGCCAGACCCTGCCAGCGGTGCAAAGTCTTCTGTGGGCCTTTCTGGCCGTCTCCCTCCTGCGCGCGGCGAGTCAATGGGCCGGACAGCACCTCTTCCATGCCACCGCTGCAACCATCAAAAAAAACATCCGTAAAAGTCTGACGGCGCACCTGCTGCAGCTCGGGCCGGCATTCACCGCCCGGCAGCAGGCGGGCGAGCTGAAATCGACCCTGACCGCCGGCATCGAACGGCTGGATGCCTGGTTCAGCGAATACGCGCCCCAGGTGATCTCCTCGGCCCTGATTCCGCTGCTGGTGCTCGGTTTCGTCCTCCCCCGGGATCGCCTCTCCGCGCTGGTCTTCATCCTCACCGCGCCGCTCATCCCCCTGTTCATGATCCTGATCGGCGATGTGGCGCGCAAACGGACACAGCGGCAATGGCGCCTCCTCAGCCGTCTGGCCGCGTTTTTCACTGAACTGCTGCAGGGGCTGGTGACCATCAAAATCCTCGGTGCCGGTCTTCCGGTGCGCGAGAAAATCCGCCAGGTGACCGCCGCCTATCGCGACACCACCCTGGGCGTGCTGCGCATCGCCTTTCTCTCGGCGCTGGTGCTGGAGCTGCTCACCACCCTCAGCATCGCCATCATCGCCGTGGAGATCGGCCTGCGCCTGCTCTATAACAGGATGGCGTTCCAGCAGGCGCTCTTCATCCTCATCCTCGCGCCTGAATTCTATCAGCCGCTGCGGCGTCTCGGCGCGCAGTTTCATGCCGGACTGGAGGGTCTCTCGGCGGCCAAGCGGATTTTCGCCCTTCTCGATGAAAAACCTCTCCTGCATGATGGACGCGTAAAACCGCAAACATCCCGTGACACGATTCGCCTTGAGGAGGTATACTACACCTATCCGAACCGGGAAACCCCGGCCTTGCAAGCGCTCTCCTTCTGCCTCGAGCCCGGGCAAAAAACCGCCCTGGTGGGCCCCAACGGCGCAGGCAAGAGCACGGTTATCGCCCTGTTACTGCGCTTCATCGATCCGCAACGCGGCAGCATCCATGTTGGCTCCCGGCTCATGGCCGAGATCGATCCCGAAGCGTGGCGCGCAGACCTGACCTGGACGCCGCAGCACCCTTTTCTCTTCCATGCCTCCCTGGCCGACAATATTCGCCTCGGCGATCCACAGGCCCCCCTGGAGCGCGTCGTGCAGGCGGCCAAACAGGCCCATCTGCACGCGTACATTGAAAAATTGCCGCAATCTTATGCGACACTGCTTGGAGAACGCGGTTTGGGATTGAGCGGCGGTCAGGCGCAGCGCCTGGCACTGGCGCGCGCCTTTCTCAAGGAAGCGCCGTTCATCATCCTCGATGAACCCACCAGTGCACTGGACCAGGAGAGCGAAACAGCGGTGGCGCTGGCCAGCGCGCAGCTCATAGCGGGCAAAACCGTCCTGACCATCGCCCATCGCCTGCATACGATTGAAAAGTACGATCAGATTCTCTTCATGGAGCAAGGCCGCATCAGCGAACGCGGCACTCATGAGGAGCTGATGCAGCAAAAAGGCCGATACGCCGAATTCATTCGACGCGCAGGAGCCGTGGTATGAACAATCCCCTGAAAAGACTGCTCATTCAGGCGCTGCGCTATAAATGGTGGATGCTGCTGGCGGCGCTGCTCGGCTTTTTGACCATCGGCAGCGCGGTTGGCCTGATGATGACTTCGGCCTGGCTCATCAGCCGCGCCGCGCTCCATCCTTCCATGGCGGAACTGCAGGTGGCCATCGTGGGCGTGCGTTTTTTCGGGGTGTCGCGGGCGGTTTTCCGCTATCTCGAGCGCCTGGTGGCGCACAGCGTGACGCTGCGACTGCTGGCGCAGTTTCGCGTCTGGTTCTTCGCCGCGCTTGAACCCCTTGCGCCTTCACAGCTGTCGTTTCTCAGAAGCGGCGATCTGCTGTCGCGTGTGACAGCGGATGTGGAAACCTTGCAGAATTTCTATATCCGGGTGCTGGCGCCGCCGCTGGTGGCCCTGCTGGTGACGCTGTCCCTGGCTGCACTCTATGGAAATTTTGGCATCAATCTTGGATGGACGCTCCTTCTATGCATGCTCCTGGCAGGTTTTGGCGTGCCCATCCTGACGATACAAATGACGCGCCGCATCGGCGGCCGTCGTGTGGAACTGGAATCGCAATTATCGACACAGGTGCTCGATGGCGTGCAGGGGCTGGCCGATCTCACGGTTTTCGGCCGCGCGCCGGATCATTTCAACCGTCTGGCCGCGCTGCATGATGAATTTTTGGCATTGACCAAAAAACAGAAACAAATCCTGTCCTTTCAGGAAAATCTGGTGAGTCTGTTGATGAACGCCGCTGTCGTGGCGGTTTTCATGACCGCCGCAGCGTACATGGAGCAGGGCCTTCTTCCAGGTGTTTATCTGGCGCTATTGGTGTTGGGCGTCATGGCTGCCTTCGAGGCTTTTATCCCCCTGCCAGGCACGGTTTTGCAACTGCAAGAGATCGAATGCGCGGCAAAACGCATCGCGGAGATCATCGACAGGCACCCTTTGCCCATTAAAGAGGTGAGGGGTGCGCCGAGGCCGCTCCATGATGGCGACAGCCCATCCACACCGGATATCGGCTTGAGCAACGTCACGTTCGCCTATGCGCCCCAGGATCCTCCGGTGTTGAAGGACTTTTCACTCGCCATCCCGCGGCATGGTCGCGCCATTATCACGGGTCCGAGCGGATCGGGCAAATCGACCTTGATCAATCTGCTGTTGAAATTCAATCAAGCGGACCAGGGAGAGGTCATGGTTCAGGGCCGGCCGGTGGCGCAATGTGATTCGGACGTTGTCGTTTTGCGCCTCGGCGTGGCGCCGCAGCGCCTCTTTTTCTTCAGCGACTCGATACGCGAAAATCTGCGCCTCGCCAAAGCAGAGGCCAGGCTGGAGGAAATCGAACAAGTATGTCAGATGATGGGCATGCATGATGCGATCACAGCGTTACCCCTGGGATATGAAACCCGCATGGGTGAGTGGGGCGTGCAATTTTCAGGCGGCGAACTGCGGCGGCTGGCCATCGCGCGCACGCTGCTGCAGGACAAGCCGATTTACCTCTTTGACGAACCCATCGCCCATCTCGACGCCGCTCAGGAGGCGATGGTGTGGGAAGCGCTCTTGCGTCTGCCCGCGGACAAGACCGTCGTCGTGCTCTCCCATCGTCTGCCGCGGACGGGCATCGAACAGTGGCAGGTACAGCAGATGGAAGCGCTGATGGGAGAAAACCGTGAGGCGTCAGACTGAGCGTTGCCCGATGCACCAGGAGAGCGCGATTTAACAGGCATGCGTCATCAAGGAATCGCTGCAAAGGAAACACAAAGGAGCATTTGCGCCGAACCAAAAATCGATGAAAATCATTGACCCCCTACCTTGAATTCTTTATATTAAAACGTTCAGAGAAACCATGCCAACCCGGATAAACTAAGGAGCACAGAATGACACGCAAGCAATTGAGCCTCATCTTCGTGATGGCGATGACAGGCGGTTTAGTTTTGTCAGGTTCATGGGGTTGCCACAGCGCGCGCATGGCCGTGCCCGGTGATCTCAAAGACTCGGCGCAAGTGATGACCTGCCAGGGCCGCGGCGGATTTGACGAGACCTTCACCATGGGCACCTACCGCATCCATGAAGTGAAACGGGGGTGGACCAAACGCACCTCCTGGGGATTCCTCTTTTGGGAGAAATCCACCGCCAGCCAGAAATTCGAGTACGCCCTGACCGGCAGCGATGACGTCGTCTGGAACGGCCAGGCCGTCACCAATCTGAACCAAAAAGATCTCAAGAGCGAGACCTGGGGCGGAGAATTGCAGATCGGTTTGAGCGCCGAACAAAACCTCGTCGTCCGCCTCGGAAAAAAGGATGGCTCGACCGGGTGGACCATGCTCCTGATGAAAAACAGGGCCAATGTCCTCGAAGGCCTGCTCGGCAACGGTTCCATCGTCTATGAGATCAAGGGCACGAAAAAGCTCGACGGTTCGCCCATGCCGCTCGGCGATGCCTCCGGGTATCTTCTCACCCGCACCGGCCAGAACGTCTGCGCCGTCGAAGTGATCAACGAGGGCGCCGTCTGGTTTGCCGGCTCGCTCACCTCCGACGAACGCGACCTCCTCGCTGCCGCCGCCGTGGGATTGCTCCTCTACAAGGATCTGGAAGAATAGGATCATGACAGGCCGTCGCAACCGGGCGGACTGCTTGTGCACCACTCGGGTTTCTGTTTTGGCAAGATCGGGGCTTGACAAGGCCGGGGAGTTTCATGGCTGTACATTTGACCAGGAATCTCGCAGAATCAAAATTTGACCATTTCATGACCAACTGACCGACAAACCCCGGGGGCGCCTAAAGCGCGCCCCGGGGTTCTACCCATTTAGATGAGAATCACCATGACCGCCTTCCGCACTTTATTTCTCTTCATCGCACTCTGTGCGACGCTACTCCGCGCCCAGGAAGCGCTGCTCGACATCGGCACGGAGCAGGATCGTCCCGGCATCCGCTGGCACACCCTGACGACGCCCCACCTCCGCATGATCTTTCCCCGCGAACTGGAAACGGATGCGCGCCGCATCGCCACTCTGGTCGACGCCGTCCATCCGGCCGACACCCGCACGCTGGGTGTGCGGCCGCCGCGCATTCCCCTCATCCTGCGCAACCGCACCACCGAGAGCAACGGTTTTGTCGCCCTGGGTCCGCGCCACAGTCAGTGGTTCAATACCCCGCCGCAGACATCGCTCATCGGACCGGTCAGCTGGTACACCCTGCTGGCCATCCACGAATACCGCCATGTGGTACAGTTCGAACGCATGAAAGGCGGCATGACCAAATGGCTCTACTACTTCCTCGGCGATGCCGGCTGGATGGCGGGCGCCGTCTTCTCCGTCCCGATGTGGTTCTGGGAGGGCGATGCGGTAGTGATGGAGACCGCGCTGACCCATGGCGGCCGCGGCCGTCAGCCCGAATTCTGTATGCCCATCCGCACCATGCTGCTCTCCGGTGAACACTATTCGTATTACAAAATGACCATGGGATCGCTGAAAAACTGGTACGCCAGTCCCTACGATTATGGTTTTCTCCTGAATACCTGGCTGCGCCGCCATCACGGTGCTGATTTGTGGCCGCGGGTGCTCAGCAGAACCAACAAAATATCCCTCATGCCGTTCCGCTTCTCGCAATCGCTGAAAAAATACACCGGCAGGGGCGCCGTCAAGAGCCATCGCGCCGCCCTGGCGGAACTCGACAGCGTTTACCGGGCGGGACAAAACAGCGCCGCGGTTGATTCGGTCAAACGTTGGGATCGCAACCGTAACGGTTTCACCACCCATTATCAGGCGCCCGCCCGGCTCGAAGACGGCTCCGCTGTGGTGTTGAAATACGGCCTCGCCGACCAGCCAACTTTTGTGCGCATCGATGCGACGGGAAAAGAGACCATTTTATGCCACCCCGGTCCAGTCGACGGTACGCCGCATCACCTCTCTGGCACCCGTCTGGTCTGGAACGAGTTCCGCTTCGATGAACGCTGGGGATATGAGAACCATCAAAGCATTTGCTGCCTGGATGTGCAAACCGGGGGGAAACGCACGCTGATCTCAAAAGGCCGCTACTTCGCGCCCGCCCTCTCTCCGGATGGAGCAACCATCGCCGCGATCCATTTCGGGGCGGACAACCGCTGCCGGCTGGTGCTGCTCAATGCCGATAATGGCGGGGAACGGCGTCGCTACGACAATCCGGAAAACGCCTTTCTCTTCACACCGCGCTGGTCGCCGGATGGCACCAGGATGGCTTTCGGACGCCTCAACGATGCCGGACGGACGCTGGCCCTTCTCGATATAGATAGCGGGCAAACGCGTGATCTCTTTCCCGCCGGCGCCAACACAGTGGCTTCACCGGTTTTCGCGGGCGATCACCTTCTCTTCACCACGGCCGATGGCGACGTCGAGCAGATTTTTGCCTGCCACCTCAAGAGCGGGGCGTTGCACCGCGTCAGCAACCGTCCCTTTGGCGCCGCCTTTCCAGCGCTCTCCGCGGAGGAAACAGAACTGCTCTTCAACGACTACGATCTCGCCGGCTGGCACGTGGCTGCGATGGCACTCGATACGGCACGGTGGAGGCCCGTCGCCTCGCTGCCCACCCTGCGCAATTCCTGGTTCGAGCCGGTGGCGCAGCAGGAAGCGCAGCCGCTGTGGCCGGGGAGCTACCCGCCCGGCGATTATCCGGTGCAAAAATACAGCCCCTGGCGCGACCTCTTCCATGTCCACAGCTGGCTGATCAGCGCCGATGACGCCGCACGCACGGCCGGTGTGCAATTCTTCACCCGCGATCTGCTCGGCACTCTGGGCAGCTCGTTTGGAGTCGATTTCGACCGTGCCGAACAGGCTGCGGCCGTCAACGCCGCCGTGACCTACGCCGGACGCTATCCGCTCCTCGATCTCGGCGCCGCGGCGGGCCATCGCGCTTCGAGCTTTGTGGATGAGACGAATCAAATCACCCGCTATACCTGGCGGGAAAAATCGCTGAGTCTGGGCGCGCGGCTGCCGCTGAATTTCACGCGGGACGGCTACTGGCGCGGCCTCACCCTGCAAAGCCGGCTGCAATTCACCGAGATCAGCCGCATCAGCGATGACCGCGGTTTCGGCCGCCATGAAAACGGTTCGGGGTGGTTCAAGCCGCTGCAGCACCGTCTGACCCTGTACCGCTACCGCAAGTCCAGAGCGGACATCTATCCGGTGTGGGGACAGACCCTGCGCCTCGCTTATCACCACACCCCCTTCAAAGACGATTATGAGGGTCGCCTGATGAGTCTGAGCGCCAACCTCTATTTCCCCGGACTCGCCCCGCGCCACGGTCTGGCCCTGCGCGGCGACTATGAGGAGCAGGATGCGGCGCCCTACCGCTTCAGCAGCGAAAGCCGTTTCCCGCGCGGCTACCGCGAACGCTTTCACGAACAGAGGGGCCGCTTCGGCATCGATTATGCGCTGCCCCTCGCCTGGCCGGATCAGCATTTCTGGACGCTGCTCTATTTTCAGCGCATCAAAAGTGCCTTCTTCTACGACTACGGCTGGGGGCGCGATGCGGGTAAAGAGACCCTCTACCGCTCGGCGGGCGTGGAGATCACCTCGGACTTGAATCTGTTGGGTTTTCCGGTGTTGTTCGATCTGGGCGTGCGCTTCGCCTGGCGCTGGAGGGAGCAGAACTGGCGCACGGAGGCGGTGATTGGCCTGCCGCTGTGAGAGATCTCTGCGCCTCTCTGCAAGGCAGTCCTCATTGCCCAAAATATCAATACGTCCGTTGAGGCGCAGAATCGCTGAGACGATGATTCCATTGCCAACCGCAGCGTACCGCTGACCGGAGACGATTTTCTCTGCGCCACTGTGCCTGCGCGCGAGGCCCTTTAAAGTGCCTGAATGCTCAGAACGCCCGCTGAGACGCCGAGGCGCAGGGAAGACATTTGCGCTTGAAAATGTCCGTCACTCGAAGTAAAATATAAACCGAGGTCTGATCATGAAAAAATCCACTTTTTGGCTTCCTCTCCTGGCCATCCTGCTCTGCCAGTCTGCCGCCATCGCCGGCACCGTCATCATCGCCCACCGCGGCGCCTCCGGGCTGGCCCCGGAAAACACCCTGGCCGCCTTTGCCAAAGCGATCGAGATCGGCGCCGACTGGTTCGAGCTCGATGTCCATCTCTCCAGCGACGATTCGCTCATGCTCATGCACGACGACACCATCGACCGCACCACTTCCGGCAGCGGCGCTCTGGTCACCAAGACGTATGCCCAATTGTGCGCCGTCGATGCCGGTTCCTGGTTCTCCCCCGCATTTGCCGGCGAGAAAATCCCGACGCTGAGCGAAGCCCTCGATCTGGCGCTGGCCGCACCCTACCGCGTCGGTGTCGTCATCGAAATCAAGGCGACGACAGCCGGGATCGTGGAAAAAGCCGTTGCCGAGGTGCAACGGCGCAATATGCAGGATCGCGTCATTCTCAGCAGTTTCAACCTCAGCCAGATCACCCAATCCAAACAGCTCGATCCCTCCATTCCGGTGCAGCTCTTCGCAACCATAACAGCGACCCACATCAACCAGGTCGCCGCCATCAAGGGAGAGTGGGTCGGCAGCGGCGGTACCATCACCAAGGCGCTGCTCGATCTGGCGCACGCTCAAAAAATTCTCATGAACAAATGGACCGTGAATTCCGCCGCGGAGATGCGTAATCTGATCAATCTCGGCGTCGATGCCATCACCACCAATTTCCCGGACATCGCCAAAGCCATCCTCGACAACACGCCACCGACGGACGTCGTGCTGCTTCCGCCGCTTGTGGAGGCCAGCCGCGTGGCACTCTCCTGGCAGTCCGCCGTCGATCCGGAAAGCGGCATCGCCGGGTACCAAATCTACCGCGACACCACCGCCCACGCGACGACCCTGCTGTGTTCGCTCGGTGATACCACTTTCTGGGTGGACGAGACCCACAGCGAATCAAAACAGTTTTTCTACCGCATCAAGGCGCGGAATGTGGCAGGCCTTCTCAGCGCCCACTTTAGCAATGAAGTGAGCGCGACCATCGCAGCCGACCATCAGCCGCCGCACGTCAAACAGGTGCGCGCCTACGGGCGGGCGGATCAAATCGTCATCGCCTTTGACGAACGACTCGATCAGACATCGGCTGAAACCGTCGCCAACTATCAGATCACACCCGGCATAGGGGTGCACAGCGCCCGTCTGGCGCTTGAGCGCCAATCCGTCATCCTCGGCGTCTCGCCGCTGCAGGAAAAAACGCCCTACACGCTCTCCGTCTCCCAGGTACAGGATCTGGCTGCCACGCCGAATCCCATCATTCCGCCCGCCAGCGTGCCTTTCATGTTCATCCCCTTCCTCCCCAACACCGTCGCCAGTTGGGATCTGGACGAAGGAGAGGGTGTCGTCATGACCGACGGCTCCGGCAACGACAATCACGGCGCCCTCATCATAGGCCCCGGATGGGGTTCCGGCTGGTGCGGGAATGGCCTGGTTTTTAACGGCGTCAATGACTATGCGACGGTTCCGGCCTCGACCTCGCTCGACATCAACGCCGCCGAGGTATCGATCTCGTTATGGACCAACCTGGCGCTCTTGCCCAATGACCTGCCCGGCGCCTATGGCCCCCTCTACGATTCGGACACGGACAACTATGTGCTCTATGAAGACAAGGGCAGCAATGAACTGAGATTCAAGGTGACCACCGACAAAAGCGCTGAACGGCCGGGAATACCCGCCAGCTATCTCAGGACAGGCATCTGGCTGCATGTCGCCGGCGTCTACGACGGCAGCAAGGCCATGATCTATCTCAACGGCCAGCTCCACGACAGCCATCCGCTGACCGGGACCGTGCGGCCGAAACAGCGCGCCACCATCGGCGCCAGCGCAGGTTCCTACTTCAAGGGGGCGATCGACGATATCCAGATTTTCAACCGCGCCCTGACCGGGGAAGAAATCCGCTTCCTCTACGCCGGCGAAGATCCGGCCACCGGTGTCGTCACCCGCAGGCAAATGCCGCGACAGAGCCACCTGGAGCTGAATTATCCCAATCCCTTCAATCCGGCGACCACCTTCCGTTATGTCCTGACGGAAAGAGGCAAGGTCAGACTCGCAGTCTATGACAGGCTCGGCCGCGAAGTGGCGCAGCTGGTCGACGCGATTCAGGAGCCTGGAGCGCATGAGGTTCATTGGCAGGCTTGCGGCCGGCACGGTTTGCCGCTGAGCAGCGGCGTCTACTTCTATCGCCTGACGACGCAAGGCTACGAGGCCACGGGGAAGACGAGTTTTCTGAAGTAACACAAGAATCATTACAGAGCGAACGCAGGGCAGGCCTTTCAGCGATCATGACCCTCATCATCGAACGAGGCCATGTCCTCCAGAGATTCCAGATGGGTCAGGACGGAGAGATTGGGGAGCGCGGCGCGCAGTTTCTGTTCCATCTCCTCCAGAAGAAGATGGCCGCGATGAACACTCCAGTGGCCGGGCACCAGGACGTGCAAAGTGGCAAAACGCCGCACCCCGGCACGCCGCGTCTTGAGCGCGTGAAATACGATGCCATCGGCTTCATATTTCTGCAATATGCCGCGGATGGCCGCCACCTCCTCCTCGGGCAACGCCGTATCCATGAGTCCGTGAATCGATTCCGTCACGATATGCAATCCGGAACGAACGATATGGGCAGCGACCAGCAAGGCGACGATGGCATCGAAGCGAAGCCATCCGGTCAGCGCGACGGCAGCAATGCCGGCCAATACACCCAGGGAAGTCCATACATCGGTGAGCAGATGGCGGGCATCCGCCTCCAGTACAATCGAGCCGAAACGGCGGCCGGCGCGCAGCAAAATCATGGCGACGGCCCCGTTGATGAGCGAAGCGCCCAGCGCGAGGAAGAGGCCGGTTCCCAACTTCTGCAATGGCGCGGGCGAGATCAGACGCGGCAGCGCGGTGATGATGATCCCGATCGCCGCCAGCAGGATCAAGGCGCCTTCGACACCGCTGGAAAAATATTCCGCTTTGTTATGGCCAAAGGCGTGTTCCTCATCGGCGGGGCGTGCCGCAACCGTCAACATGGCGAACGCCATCAGCGCCCCGGCGAGGTTGACCAGCGATTCCAGAGCATCGGAGAGCAATCCGACAGATCCCGTAAAATAATAGGCAGCCCCCTTGAGAAGAATGGTGGCTATCGCCGCGGCCATCGAGATCCACGCATAACGGCGTATTTCAAACGTTTTCGTACTGGCGTGCGTCACAGGCGCTTTCCGGGTTCTCTGTCGACTCTTGCATACTTTTTATAAGGCTGACAGCCTTCAGGTTTCTGCTTTCAACCGGCAACACTGAATGGCTGGCTTTTCTCTGCCCCGTATCTCTTACGGTAAATGTGTCGATTCCTTCAGCCAATTTCAATGTTTTTTTCTGCGCGCCTCAGATCGGTGTACGATCAGGGCCATGCACGCGGCACAATAAAAAATGCCCACGAATTCTACTCTATTCGCACAGCCGGGCGGCTTATTCTGTTGCAGATCAGCGCTGGAATTAATATATTCCCACGCTTGTTAACTATTGAAATAGTTTTAATAGTGACCTGAATTGAGCGATTTGTGCCTCTCTGGTAACCTTCCTGAAGGCCGGCAGCTGCCGGAAAGGTGATGAATCACTCAGTTTGGAATCGACCAAACCCACCAACATTGAGGACCTTCCTTGGCACATCTCGGCTATCAAGTCCTGCTCATCGCCCTGGCGTTGTCCATGTATGCGACGGGCGCGTATCTCTGGTCAGCGAAAAAACCATCGACACCCGTAAACGAAAGCGCCCACCGCGCCGTCTACGCCATCGGCTTTCTGGTGACGCTGGCCGCCATCGCACTTCTGTACGCCTTTTTGAGCCGCGACTTTCAGATCAAATATGTGGCGCACTATTCGAACCGCTCTCTCTCCTGGTTCTATACCGTGGCCGCCTTTTGGGCCGGCCAGGATGGCTCGCTGCTGTTCTGGACCTGGCTCCTGGCCATCTTTTCGGTCATCGTCGTCCGCGCCAACAAGGAGCGCAATCCGGAGCTGCTGCCCGTCACCATGGCCGTCATGCTGGTGACCACGGCCTTTTTTCTCTATCTGACCACCATTAAAACCAATCCATTTTTGCGCACGCCCTTTGTGCCGCCGGACGGCACCGGGCTCAACCCCCTGCTGCAGAATCCGCAGATGATCTTTCATCCGCCCAGTCTCTACATCGGATTCGTCGCCTTCACCGTGCCCTTCGCCTTCGCCATCGCGGCCCTGGTCACGCGCCACCTCGATGAGCAATGGATCAAAAGCATCCGCCGCTGGACGCTCTTCGCCTGGCTCTTTCTCACCATCGGCAACATTCTCGGCATGCAGTGGGCCTATGTCGAGCTGGGCTGGGGCGGCTACTGGGCCTGGGATCCGGTGGAAAATGCCTCGTTCCTGCCGTGGTTGACCGGCACCGCCTTTCTCCATTCGGTCATCGTCCAGGAGCGCAAAAGCATGCTCAAAACCTGGAACCTCTCCCTGGTGGTGCTGACCTTTGCGCTGACCATCTTTGGCACCTTCGTCACCCGCAGCGGCGTCATCTCTTCGGTGCATGCCTTCGGCGTCTCCAATCTCGGACCGGCCTTTCTGATCTTTCTCGGCGCCATTTTGCTGGGTTCGTTCGCTCTGATCATCGACCGCCGCGCCCTGCTGCGCGGCCGCGACCAGATCGGCGCCTGGAGCTCCAAGGAATCGAGCTTTTTGCTCAACAACCTGCTCTTCATCGCGTTGACGATCGCCGTCTTCATCGGCACCATCTGGCCGACGATCACCGAAGCCCTGACCGGACATAAAATCACCGTCGGCGAAGCCTTCTTCAATCGCCTGGCCACCCCCATCGGTCTGGGCATCTTTTTTCTCACCGGATTGTGCGCCCTGCTGGCCTGGAACACCACCAACCGCCGTCTGCTCCTCAAAAATCTCTCCTGGCCGCTCTTCATCACCGTGATCGCGATCGCTATCCTGATGGCTTTGGGCTTGCGCGGTGCGCTGCCGCTGCTGGCGCTGGCCATTGCCCTATTCGCCATCACCACCACCCTCATCGAATTCATCCGCGGCGCCCTGGTGCGGCGGCACATCGAACAAAGCGGTCTCATCAAGGCGTTGCTCAGCCTGGCCATGAAAAACAAGCGCCGCTACGGCGGTTACATCGTTCATCTCGGCATGTTGATGATGTTTCTCGGCATCATCGGTTCGTCTGCTTATTCCATCAGCAAGGACGCCACACTGCAAAAGGGAGATGTGGTGGAAATTGGCCGCTACCGTCTGGTCTATCAGGGGTTGCGCGTCGAAACAAAACCCGACCGCCGCGTCGATGCAGCGCAGTTCGATCTCTTCATCAACGGCAAACCCGCAGGCCACTTTGAGGCGGAAAAGCATCTGCACCCCAATTTCCAGCCGGCGACCGAGGTGGGGATCCGCAGCACGCTGCGTGAAGACCTTTATATCATTCTCGCCAGCTACGACGAACGAAGCGAGGTGGCCACCGTTTCGGTACTCGTCAATCCCCTGGTATTATGGATGTGGATCGGCGGCATCGTGATGGTTCTGGGCACTCTTCTGGCCATCTCACCACAGCGTTGGCGTTTCTGAACTCTTTGCAGATTGAGGATTTATGAGCGAATTACTTGCCTTGTTGATCATCATCCTGGTGGTCGCCTATGTGGTATGGCCCCTGTACCGTCTGCGCTCACACCGTGCGCTCTCTCTTGTTGGATCAGGGAATAAAACCCAGGATTTGCACTATCAAAAGCGCATCGCCACGGAGATCATCGAGGATTTGCACTTTGACCACCAGACCGGCAAGCTCGGCGATGCGGATCATCAGGATCTGGTGCATAAACAGCAGCGGCTCATCGAGAGACTGGACGAGCAGCTGCAGAAATCACGACGCCCTGACAGCGATGATCCCGTTGCCCGTCTGGAGGCCGAGATCGCCCGGCAAAAGGCCAAACGCTTCCCGGCCCATGGCGCTGCTTGTCCGCGGTGTGGCAAACCCAAACCGAACGGCGCCAAATTCTGCCCCGAATGCGGCGCGCCGTTGACCTGAAACCGTATACATTAGCTGGATTGATGTTCCCATGAAAATCAGAGAATTTGCCATTGTACTGATCATCTCTTCCCTGAGCCACGCCGGTTCTGCCACGTTCTCCGGCCGGATATTGAATGGCACCCGCGACAGCTCCGCCGTGGCCGGTCAAGCGGTTGCCCTGCACTATTTCAAGGCGGATGCCCATGCGCCCCAGGAAATCGCGCGCACCCTCTCCGCCGGGAATGGCCGCTACATTTTTTCGATTCCGGCGCTCGATACCAGCGCCCATTATCTCGCCACGAGCGAATACCAGGGAGTGGCCTACTACAGCGACCCGGCGCATTTCAGCGCATCCGCCCGGTTTCACTACGACATCGTCCTCTTCGATTCGACCCACAGCGCCGCCGGGGTGGTTGGTCTGATGCATCACCTCTTCTTGCAGGATGCCGGTGAGGGGTTGGCCGTGCGCGAAACGCGCGTGCTTAACAATCCGACCTCCAAAACCATCATCGATGCCATCCAGGATACGCACGGCCACAGCGGCATCCTCCGCATCGATCTGGCGTCGTGGACCCAGGAGATCACACCCATCGCCGGTCGCTTCGGCAGCGACCTGATGGTGCACGAGCATACCCTCTACGATGTCGGCGTCTTTGAACCCGGAAACCGCCAGCTCTCTTTCGCTTACCAGCTGCCCTGGCAAAAGGATCGCGCGCTGCTGGTCGTTGAAATCGGCCACCCGACGCGCTCGGTTGATTTTTTCGTCGATGACCAGGGACTCTCCCTGCAGGGTGAAGGCTTGAGCGATCATGGCCCCTTCAGCATCCGCGGCACGGCCTACCACCGCTATGGCCTCTCCGATGTGCCCGCGGGCACACGGCTGCAACTGCAGGTGGTGCGTCAGAGTGTAGCAGCAGAGAGCCTGCCGCCCTGGCTCACGCTGCTGGCCACCGCCGTACTGCTTCTCTTTGGCATCTCTCTGGCCCGCGCTTTCGCTCCGAAGAAAGAGCAACCTCTCGGTGCGGACGAACGCGCGCAGCTGCTCAAGGAGCGCCAGGAGCTGATCGAGCGCATCGCAGCACTCGAAGCCTCAGCCTCTTTCTCGAGCGAATCCGGCATGCAGCAGGAACGATCGTCGCTTTTCCAGCGAGTGCTGCGTCTCGAAAGCCGGCTGCAAGCCCCGGCAGGCAAAAAGTGATCCGTACAGAACACATCGGCAAATCATTCGGCCCGCTGCACGCCCTGCACGAGGTGAATTTCGCGATCCCGCAGGGAGAATGGGCGGCCCTGCTGGGCGCCAACGGCGCCGGTAAAACCACCCTGATTCGCATGCTCGCCGCACTCACCCGGCCTTCAGCGGGTTCGATCGAGGTGGCTGGATTCGATCTCGAACGGCATGCGCACAAAGTGCGCCAACGCATCGGTGTGGTGAGCCACCACCCCCTGCTCTACGGCGACCTCTCGGCCGAAGAAAATTTGCGTTTCTATGGCCGCATGTTCCAGGTGGAAAACTTGCAGAATCGCATCGATGAACTGCTCTCTCTGATGGAATTGAAAAAACGCCGCCACGATCTCGTGCGCACTTTTTCGCGCGGCATGCAACAGCGCCTCTCCCTGGCACGCGCGGTTTTGCATCAGCCCGGCGTTCTGCTCCTCGACGAACCCTTCACCGGCCTGGATCTCCACGCCACGGATCTGCTCACCCGTTTCATTGAAAAAGCCATCGCCGGAAGCGTCACGGTCTTTATGAGCGTTCACGATCTCGACTATGCGCTCGCCCATGCGCAGCGCCTGCTGGTGCTGTGTAAGGGACGTTTGCTGATGGATACCACGCCAGGCGGGATTGGCAGAGATCAACTCGTGGAATTGATCCGTGAATAGCCTGCGCCAGATATATACGATCCTGTACAAGGACGTGCTCCTCGAGCTGCGCAGCAAGGATATCCTCACCGCCATGCTGATCTTTTCGCTCACCGTCGTGGTGATTTTCAACTTTGTCTTCGAGCCGGGCTCCGCGGAGATGGCGACATCGGCGCCGGGGATTCTCTGGGTGGCATTTGCCTTTGCCAGCAACCTCGGATTGAGCCGTTCGTTCGCCCGCGAACAGGAGAACAGCAACATGCAGGGCTTGCTCATCTGCCCGGTCGACCGCAGTGCGGTGTTCACCGCCAAAGTCATCGGGAATGTCCTGTTTATTTTTCTCGTCGAGCTGGTCACCCTGCCGGTCATGGTGCTCTTTTTTGATCTCTCCATCGGCGCCGTCTGGCTGCCGCTGCTGGCGACACTGCTGCTGGGCACCCTGGGCTTCGCCACCGTCGGCACGCTCTTTTCGGTCATTTCCGCCAACACCCGTTCGCGGGAAGTCATGCTGCCGATCATGCTCTTTCCGGTCACGGTGCCGGTCATCCTGGCCGCGATCAAAAGCACGGCCTGGCTGCTCGCCGGCCGCGACCTGGGCCAGGTGTGGCCGTGGCTGCGGCTGCTGATCGCGTTCGATGTCCTCTATTTCGTCGTCTGTTTTCTGCTCTATGAATATGTCGTGGAAGAATAAGCGGAGTTCTGTCATCATGAAAAGCATAAAAACGGCCCATCTGGTGATGATCCTGCTCACTTTCATCGCCGTTGAAATGGCCCTCTATCTGACCTTTTTGTATGCGCCGACAGAAAAAATCATGGGGGATGTGCAGCGCATTTTCTATTTTCATGTTTCCGCCGCGTGGGCGTCGTTTCTGGCCTTTTTCTTTGTCTTTATAGCCAGCATCGCCTTTTTGCGTACGGGCAAGGCACACTGGGACAGGCTCGCCGCCAGTGCGGCGGAAATCGGCATTCTCTTCATCTCCATCGTTTTGTTGACCGGGCCGCTGTGGGCCAAGCCGGTCTGGGGCGTGTACTGGACCTGGGATGCGCGCCTCACCACCTCGCTGGTGCTGTGGCTGATCTATATCGCCTACCTCATGGTGCGAAGTTACACAACCGATGCCGAACGCGGCGCCAAATTCGCCGCCGTCTTTGGCATCATCGGCTTCATCGATGTGCCGGTTGTGTACATGTCCATTCGCTGGTGGCGCACCCTGCATCCGGCGCCGGTGATCGCCGGCGGCGAGGGGAGCGGACTGGCGCCGGAGATGCTGCATACGCTCCTGTTCAATCTTTTCGCCTTTTCCAGTTTATTGATCACGCTCCTGATCCTGTCGTATCGAATCAGCACCCTGGAACAACGGGTTCAGGCGCTCAAACATCACTCGTGAGGATCGTATGTCCATGCAATTTCTCTTTGCGGCTTTCACGCTGATCTGGCTGGCCTTGTTTGTGTATCTGGTGCGACTGGGCAGAAAAATCAGCAGCATCGAAAAAGAGCTGCAACAACTGCAGGATCGCTGAGAGACAACCCGCGTCCCGGATGCCGGCCGGGCTCAGGACGCCATCCGCTCTGCAGCAGACTGATAAATAGGGCCGGCCCCAAGGCGGGCAAGGCATCTCCTGTCGTGTGCGGCCCTTGGCAGCCCACGATGGTACATGGTTCTTGTATCGCCGCCACCGTGCCGGCGCCTTCCACCGACAAGCCGTGCAGGACAGGAGCCGCACCTGCAGTCAGCCGTGCCCGTTCACCTTTCTCATCCATAACTTTCCACTCGTCCCCGAACGACTGATGATCATCGCCTTCCGTACAGCCGCAACGCACTTTCGCGCTGATCTTTCGTTCGCACCCGGATGACGCCTATCGCCCCGCAAACAGCCAGAACCTCCCTTCGAACATTTCGTTCATTCTTGAATAATAAACCCGCTTCGCCTCGGGGACGCACGGGATGCGCGCCTGCTTTTATAACTCTTGATTCTTTTTGCAATAAATTGTAAATTAATCGTTAAGCTATTATCACTTGCGAACTTGAGAAAGTACCATGTACGAAGATATCAAAAACATTCTCGCCGATCACAAAGAACGCATCGCCGCCCTGCGGAGGTCTCTTTGACATCGACACCAAAGAAAAAGAAAAAGTAGAGCTGGAACTAAAAGTCGGGCAAAACGGTTTTTGGGACGGCAACGAACGCGCGCAGCAGGTCATGCGCGACATTGCCGAGCGCCGTCACTGGATCGAAGCCTGGGACAAACTGGATAAAAAGGCGACGGACATCGCCGAACTCGTCGAACTGGCCGAAGGCGAAGCGGATGAGACGCTCAATGATGCGTTGAGCCGTGAGAGCGAAACCCTGGAAAAATGGGTGGCGGATCTCGAGTTTCGCAAAATGCTCGGCGGGCCGGGGGATGACAAGAGCGCGATCCTCACCATCCACCCCGGCGCCGGCGGCACCGAGTCGCAGGACTGGGCGCAAATGCTCATGCGCATGTACCTGCGCTGGATCGAACGCGAAGGATATGAATCCGACATTCTCGACATTCAGGACGGTGAAGAGGCCGGCATCAAGAGCGTCACCATTGAAGTCAAGGGCGCCTATGCCTATGGCTATCTCAAGGCCGAAGGGGGCGTGCACCGTCTCGTGCGCATCTCGCCGTTCGACGCCAACAAGCGCCGCCACACCTCGTTCGCCTCGGTGTTCGTCTATCCGGAAGTCGACAACGCCATCGAAGTGGACATCGATGAGAAGGATTTGCGCATCGATACCTATCGCTCCAGCGGCGCCGGCGGCCAGCACGTCAACAAGACGAGCTCGGCCATCCGCATTACGCACATACCGTCCGGCATCGTCGTGGCCTGTCAGAATGAGCGTTCGCAACACCGCAACAAAGAGTCCGCCATGAAAATCCTCCTGTCGCGGCTCTATCAGCTCAAACTGGAAGAACAGCAGGCCAAACTGGACAAGCTCGAGAGCACCAAGCGCGATATCGCCTGGGGCAGCCAGATTCGTTCCTATGTGTTTCATCCCTATAATCTGGTCAAGGATCATCGCACCGACCATGAGACCAGCGGCATTCAGGCGGTGATGGATGGCGATCTCGATGGCTTCATCCGGGCCTATCTGATGAAACACGGGTCACTGGGATAACAGAGGAATAATTTGCGTTCCACCATCGCAGAAATCGATCTCGGCGCCATTGCCTTCAATCTCGAGGGCGTGCGCCAGCGCGTCCGCCCCGCCGCCACCATGGCCGTGGTCAAAGCCGATGCCTATGGACACGGCATCCTGGCCGTCAGCCGGCTGGCGCTGCAGCATGGCGCTGAATATCTCGCCGTGGCGCTGCCCGACGAGGCGGTGCAGCTGCGCCAGAGCGGCATCGAGGCGCCCATCCTGGTTATGGGCGGCCTGCATCGCGACGACGCGCATTTGTATCCACACTATGATCTCGAAGCCACGGTCTACGAACCCGGCGCCCTGACCGCCTTGAAACGGGCCGCGAAAAAGCTCAATCACCCCGTCAAGGTGCACGTCAAGGTCGACACCGGCATGGGACGCGTGGGCGTGGACTGGCGCCAGGCCGCCGCTTATACGGCCGCGCTGGCTGACGAGGAAGCGGTGCAGTTGAGCGGCCTCTATATGCATTTTGCCACGGCCGATGCCATCGATAAAAGCTACGCGCAGCTGCAGCTGGCGCGCTTCAATGAGGTCGTCAGTGATTTAAAAGATAAAAAAATAAAGGTTCCCCTGGTGCATGCGGCCAACAGCGCCGCCATCATCGACCTGCCGGAGAGCTATTTCGACATGGTGCGTCCGGGCGTCATGCTGTACGGCTATTACCCGTCCAAAGAGACCAGCGAAAGCATCCCGCTGCAGCCGGCGATGACCTTCAAAACCCGCGTCCTCCATGCCAAAACCGTGGAACGCGGGCAGAGTGTCAGCTATGGCCGGCAGTTCATAGCCAGCGAACCGACTCAGATCATCACGCTGCCGGTGGGCTATGCCGACGGCTACAACCGCCTGCTCTCCAGCCGCGGCGAGGTGTTGATCCGGGGCAGGAAATACCCGATCGTCGGCCGCGTCTGCATGGATATGATCATGGCGGACACCGGGCCTGATGGCGCCATTGAGGTCGGCGAGGATGCGGTTCTCTTCGGCCGCCAGGGCGACCATGAAATAACGGTCCAGTCCATCTGCGACCTCCTCGGCACCATCCCCTATGAGGTGACCTGCTGGGTCTCCAGACGGGTGCCGAGGCTCTATATCAACGAAAACAGATAATTTATTACCCGACGAGTGAGGCCCCATGCAAGAAGAATCTCTGGATGACCTTAATGATATCATGAAAGTGCGGCGCCAGAAGTTGGCCAGACTGCAGGAATTGCAGGTCAACCCCTTCGCCTACACTTTCGAACGCGACCATACGGCCCAACAGGTCATCGAAAATTTTGAAACCCTGCAGGAAAAGAGCGTGGCCGTGGCCGGCCGCATCATGGCCCTGCGCAGCATGGGCAAGGCCGCTTTCGGCCACATCATGGACGCCTCCGGGCGCATCCAGATTTATGTGCGCCAGGATCAGGTCGGTGACGCCACCTTCGAAGTCTTTAACCTCGTCGATATCGGCGACATCGTCGGCGTTCAGGGCACGGTGCACAAAACCCGCACCGGCGAAATCACCCTTTTCGCGCAGCAGTTCGTCCTGCTCACCAAAAACCTGCGCCCCCTGCCGGTGGTCAAGGAACGCATCGAGGACGGCCAGAAAATCACCTACGATGCCTTTGCCGACACCGAACTGCGCTACCGTCAGCGCTACGTCGACCTCATCGTCAACAAAAACGTGCGCGACACCTTTATGACACGTTCCCGCGTGGTCACCGCCATGCGCCGCTACCTCGATGACAAGGGTTATCTCGAGGTCGAGACCCCGGTGCTGCAGCCGCTCTACGGCGGCGCCGCCGCGCGGCCCTTCACCACCCATCATAATGCGCTGGACATGACCCTCTATCTCCGCATCGCTGATGAACTCTACCTCAAACGCCTCATCGTCGGCGGTTTCGAAGGCGTCTATGAAATCAGCAAGGATTTCCGCAACGAAGGCATCGACCGCTCCCACAATCCCGAATTCACCATGATGGAACTCTACGTCGCCTATCAGGATTACCAGTTCATGATGAACCTGGTCGAAGAGATGGTGAGCACCATCTGCCAGGAGGTGCTCGGCAGCACCAGGGTGATCTATCAGGGCCAGGAACTCGATTTCACGCCGCCGTGGCCGCGGCTGCGGCTCTATGAAGCCATAGAAAAATACGCGGGCATCGATCTCTATGGCAAATCGCGCGACGAACTGCGCGCCGCCGCCGGGTCGCTGCACATCGAAATCGAATCGTTCTGGGATGTGGGCAAAATCCTCGACGAAATCGTCAAGGAGAAGGTCGAGCCCCATCTGATTCAACCGACCTTCCTGTGCGACTATCCGGTGGAGCTGTCGCCGCTGGCCAAACGCCATCGCGACGATGCGCGCCTGGTGGAGCGCTTTGAATCCTTCGTCGCCGGGCGCGAGATCAGCAACGCCTTTTCAGAACTGAACGATCCCATCGACCAGCGCGGCCGCTTCGAACAACAGATGGCCATGAAAGAGGCGGGCGATGAAGAAGCGCAGATGCTCGACGAAGATTTTCTCAAGGCGCTGGAATACGGCATGCCGCCGACCGCGGGCCTGGGCATGGGGATCGACCGCCTCGTCATGCTGCTCACGGACGCGCCATCGATTCGCGATGTCATTCTCTTCCCGACCATGCGGCCGGAAGCCGGCTGATGCACAGACGCCTTTTAATCGCCGCGGACGGCTTTGCGGAGACGCAATACCGGCCGGGCGGCTCGTTTATCGTGGCCGCAGGGCTTAAACTGGACAGGATGCTATGAGCTATGAACTTTTCATCGCCTTGCGCTATCTCAAATCCAAGCGCAAGACCGGATTCATCTCCCTGATCACCTACATCTCCATCGCCGGCGTGGTCATCGGCGTCGCTGCCCTGATCATCGTGCTCTCGGTGATGAACGGATTCGAGACCGAGGTGCGTTCCCGCTTCATCGGCGTCGATGCCCATCTCCACGTGCGCACCTTCCACGATCGCGGCGTGGATAATTATCAGGCGCTGGAGAAACAGATCCAGGACATTCCCGGCATTCACGCCATGTCCCCCTATATTTTCAACAAGGGCCTGGTCAAGTCGCGTGAAGCCACCACCGGCATCCTGGTGCGCGGCATCGATCCCGCGACCGCCGTGCAGGTGACGGATATCGGCAAGAACATCAAATTCGGCGCCCTCGACCTCGGCATGACCGAGCATGAAGGGGATACCTCGCTGCCCGGCATCGCCCTGGGATTCAACCTCGCCGATAAACTGGCCGTCACCCTCGGCGATAAAGTGACCATCGCCAGTTTTGCCAACGTCACCCAGTTCGGCCAGATGCCGCAGATGATGCAATTCCGCGTCACCGGCTATTTCGAGACCGGACTCTATGAGATCGACGATAATTTCGCCTATATCTCCATAGAATCGGCGCAAAAACTGTTCCGCATGGGGCAGCGCGTCTCCGGATTGGAGCTGCGCCTCGACCATTATGAAAGCGCCGAGCCCGTCGCCAGACAGATCAGTGACCGGCTCGGTTATCCCTACCGCGCGGTGACCTGGCAGGACATGAACCCGAACCTCTTCGCCTGGATGAAGATCGAAAAATGGGCGATGTTCATCATTCTCAGCCTGATCATCATGGTGGCGGCGTTCAATATCATCAGCACCCTGATCATGGTCACCATGGAAAAAACCAAAGAAATCGGCATCCTCAAATCGATGGGCGCCACCAACACCAGTATCCGCCGCATCTTCACCTTTGAGGGGTTGTTCGTCGGCCTCGCCGGTACCCTGTTGGGCAATCTCATCGGTTTTGGCTTGTGCTGGGCGCAGCAGACCTACAAACTCTTCGCACTGCCATCGGATGTCTATATCATCAGCTGGTTGCCGGTGTTGATGAAATGGAGTGATTTCGCCATGATCAGCGCCGCGGCCGTGATCATAACTTTCGTGGCCTCCGTTTATCCGGCGGATCATGCCGCCAAACTCGATCCTGTGGAATCCTTGCGCTATGAATAGACCGCTCCTGCAAACCATCGGCCTGCATAAAAGCTATCCGACCGGCAGAAATGCCGTGCTCGAGGTGCTGAAAGGCATCGACCTTGAGATCAACGAAGGCGAAATCATCGCCATCACCGGTCCGTCCGGCGTAGGCAAAAGCACGCTGTTGCACCTCATCGGCGTACTCGACCGCCCCACGCAAGGCGAGGTACTGATCGCTGGCGAGAATGCTTTCCAATATGACGATGCCAGGCTGGCCGCCTTCCGCAATCACAGCATTGGTTTTATCTTCCAGTTTCATCATCTTTTGCCGGAATTCACCGCGTTGGAAAATGTGATGATGCCGGGATTGATCGGGCGCCAGGAGCGCGCGGCGCTGCAAAAACGGGCCCTGGAACTGCTGCATCAGGTGGGGTTGAGTGAACGCGCCCAGCACAGACCGCGGGAACTTTCCGGCGGCGAACAGCAACGCGTCGCCGTGGCGCGCGCGCTGGTCAATCATCCGCGGCTGCTTCTCGCCGACGAGCCTTCGGGAAACCTCGATACCGATTCCGCACAGGCCCTGCATGACATGCTGTGGTCGCTGAGCCGGCAGTTCAGACAGACCTTTGTCGTCGTCACTCACAACCTCGATCTGGCGGCGCGTTCGGATCGGGTGATCGAATTGTATCATGGACGCGTTAAAAGTGACACGCGCAACGGCGCGCATTAATTTATTTGACAAATACCCCCAGGTTCACTATTTTATCCTGATTATGGCATGGAATTTGTGATGGATTAGCGCGAGAGGCATCCCAATCAACAATATTTCCAATTAGCTATTATTAATATTGCAGTTGCTCAAATTGTGGCGTCCGGAACAACTCCTGATATGTCATCAAAAAAGGACACTTGTCTCAATAGGGGTCTTTTTCACGGAAACATTCTCGAGACTATTGATGTTTAATGAGCGAAGGAAGATGAATGATTTTAAATGGCTACTATAAACGCTTGGGGTTGTCTGCATGAAAAATAATTTTTCAAGTCGTGTGCAAATGGTTATCCAATTCGCGCGAGATGAGGCGTTACGGCTTGGACATGATTATATCGGCACCGAGCACCTGCTTCTCGGTTTGATTCGGGAAGGGGAAGGTGTTGCGGTCGAAATTCTCATTGCCCTGGGCTCGGATCTGGAAGAGATCCGCAATGCGGTCGAGGATGCGGGCCGCGTGGCCGGTGATACCATGACGGTTGGCAATATCCCCTTCACCAAGCGCGCTGAAAAGATCCTCAAGAGCGCCTACATGGAGGCGGATCGCAATAAATCGGATATCATCGGCACGGAGCATCTGCTGCTGGCGCTGGTCAAGGAAAAAGAAGGCCTGGCGGCACAGATTCTCAAAAGCTTTGGCGTCACCTATGAAGGGGTCGCTGAAGAGCTGGAGCGCATTCTCCAGGGTTCCAGCGGCGCTGCGAATGCGCCGGAAGCCCCGCAGCAGAAATCGCAGACCCCGGCCCTGGATCACTTCGGCCGCGACCTCACCGAACTGGCGCGCCGTGGCGAACTGGACCCCATCATCGGCCGTGAGAAAGAGATCCAGCGCGTCGCGCAGATTCTCAGCCGCCGCAAAAAAAACAATCCGGTGCTCATCGGCGAACCCGGAGTGGGAAAAACCGCCATCGCGGAAGGATTGGCGGTGCGCATCATCGAGAAAAAAGTGCCCCGCATCCTGCACAACAAGCGCGTGGTCACGCTGGATTTGGGCGCGATCGTGGCCGGCACCAAATATCGCGGTCAATTCGAAGAGCGCATGAAAGCGATCATGAATGAGCTGGTGAAGACGCGTGATGTCATCCTCTTCATCGATGAGTTGCACACCATTGTCGGCGCCGGCGGCGCATCCGGTTCGCTCGACGCCTCCAATATGTTCAAACCCGCCCTGTCGCGCGGGGAACTGCAGTGCATCGGCGCCACCACCCTGGACGAATACCGCCAGTACATCGAAAAGGATGGCGCCCTCGAACGCCGTTTCCAGAAAGTGATGGTCGATCCCCCCAGCCTGGACGAAACCTACGAAATTGTCAAAGGGCTGCAAAGCCGCTATGAATCCCATCACCGCGTTCACTACACCACCGAGGCCGTCCGCGAAATCGTCAAACTCTCGGACCGTTACATCACCGACCGCTTCCAGCCCGACAAGGCCATCGATGTGCTCGATGAGACCGGCGCGCGCGTCCACCTCGCCAACATCGTGGTGCCCCGCGACATCAGTGATCTCGAAGACCAGATCAAGCGCGTGCGTTCCGAAAAGGATCAGGTGGTGCGTTCACAGAATTTCGAAAAAGCCGCCATCCTCCGCGATCGCGAGAAACAGCTTTTGCGCGAACTCGAAAACAGCAAAAAACGCTGGAACGATGAACAGGAATCCTCTTACGCCGCCGTCACGGAAGATGATGTTGCCGAGGTCGTATCGATGATAACCGGCATTCCGGTGCGACGCGTCGCCCAGTCCGAGTCGGACCGCCTCTTGACCATGGCGGAAGAGTTGAAGCAACGCATTGTAGGACAGGATCGCGTCATCGATATACTCAGCCGCGCCATCCAGCGCACCCGGGCGGGCCTCAAGGATCCCAACCGCCCCATAGGTTCCTTCATCTTCCTCGGGCCCACCGGCGTCGGCAA
>DCUM01000133.1 GCA_002327255.1 bacterium UBA2214
GGGCCGGCCTGAATACGGCATGCAAGCCGTCGGCAGCGGTAAAGATTCCCAGGGGTCAGAGTGGATTATCAAAATCCTGGAAGAGGACGATGAGCGCCCGTTGTGGATCAGCGTTTGGGGAGGAGTCAATACGCTGGCGCAGGCATTGCATAAAATCAAACACACCAGGACCGAAGCAGTCGCCAAAAGGCTGATCGCCAAACTCAGAGTCTATACGATATCCGATCAGGATGACAGCGGCGCATGGATTCGAAATACGTTTCCCGAATTGTTTTACATCGTCAGTCCGGGAGACGAGTATGGCAGTTCGACCTGGGTGGCCATCAACAGTCATATTGATGGCATCAACAATGAAGTGATCAGCAACACCTGGCTGGCACAGCACATTCAACAGGGACACGGTCCGCTCGGTGCTGAATATCCCGATGTATCCTATGGCATGGAAGGAGATACGCCATCGTGGTTATCGCTCATCCCGAATGGCCTGAATGATCCCGAACATCCCGAATATGGGGGTTGGGGGGGGCGCTACGAATGCCATATACCTGATTTCGACGCCCGCAAAAAAGGTGATTCGGGGGTGCCCGCTGCGCCCGAAACCCGGGCGATCTGGACAAATGCCCCGGATAGATATGCGCCGTATATACAGAATGAATACGGGCGTTCGCTGCGGAGGGACACGCTCACCTTCTCGAATAACCAGGTAACCGTATGGCGCTGGCGTGATGATTTCCAGAATGATTTTGCGGCCCGCATGGATTGGTGCACAAAAACATATTCGGAAGCGAACCACCCGCCGCTACCGGTTCTGAATCATGCGGCGGAGATAGCTGTGAAATCAGGAGAAGGGTTCGGCCTGGACGCCAGCGGCACCAGCGATCCGGACGGCGACAATCTCAGTTTCCTCTGGTTTCATTATCCGGAAGCAGGTACCTATAAAGAATGGATACCCATCAATTCAGCCGAGAATGCACGGGGTGTTTGGGTGACAGCGCCCGTGGTTAAGAGAGCGGAAACAGCGCATTTCATCTTGAAAGTCACGGACAAGGGGACACCCGCCTTGTCAAGATATAAAAGGGTCCTTGTGAAAATAGTGCCTTGATGAATGACAGGCCCCGCGCGGCAGGCCAATAGATCAAAGGGATCAGGTATGCACGGGAGAACGGCGCGCAGATCATCAGTCTGAGTCATCGTGCCATCGATCCGCTGGAGCCGTCGTGATTCGATGCGGCAATCCGGGAAGTGATTGCAAAGGGTGTATCTGTTGTCCATATCCATTTTCCATTGAGCTGCTTTCTCTTTCCGCGCATGATCTTTATTTGAGGCGCTGCGAGGCATCTTCGTTTATATGAAGCAGATGTCAAATAAGTCAAGGAGGTGCTGTATGAGAATGCGATGCCTTTCTGTCACGATCTTTTTAATCCTGGGAATGCTGATCCTCCCCATTTATTTTCAGCTCCATGCGGAGCAGCGGGGATTCGGGGATGTCTCTCTCTTTCGGGCGGCGCTGGAACAGGACGGGTTTGTTATACGCGAGGGTTTGCTCAACAAAGCGGACCTCGCGGCTTTGTATTGTGCCGGTGTTCTGCCCAGCGGATATGCCTATAATTATGACTCTCCCTATTGCTTATATCTCATGCCTGAATTGCCGGAACAGGCGGAGCCGGCCAATGGTCATAACATGTTTCCCTGGACGTTTCATATGCGCGCGGATGAGGCCATCGTATATATGGGGTGGACACCGCCGAGGGTGAAATATTTCGGATATCAGACTTACCTGGCGAGTAAATTCCATCCCCTCTACCAAATGGAATTGCGGTTTTTTATCAATGTGGGTGATGCGATCAACAACTTCACCATAAAGACGGGCGACGGCCCTGGTGGAGAGCCGCGCACAGGACCGTATGATGCGGCCACCCTGATCATCTCCACGCCCGATTCCGGCATCGCTGCTCGGGTCCAAAATGCCGCCATGACTGCGGGTTGCTCGGAGTCGATCATCAACACGGAAATCATTCCCAGCCAGCTGGTTCGGTTCGGTCTGGACCGTCAAAGCAATCAGTTGGCGTTTGTCAACCGCGTGGCCTTTTTCGAAGATGATCCGGATCATCAGATCAAGGAGGCCTATTATGCCCCGGATTTACCGCTGATCAATTCCGATGGTACGTTGATCGCGCCACCCTACAGCGACAATCACCGGGGCCATGTTTTTCGCGTCACGCCGGCGGTGGCGCTGGAGAGCAGCGCCTTGAAACCCTTTGCCATGCCTCGCCTGCGCGTCCGCGGCACCGGCGACACGCGCGAATTCGATCTGTTGCCGGCCCTGGAGAAATTGCGCGGCGCCATCATCGACCATTTCCTGGATCCCGCCACCATGATCAATGAAGATATTCCCACCTTCATCTGGATTCCCGATGGCTATGATCAGTATCAGCAGCAAGTCTATTTCACACTGGGCCCATGCCGGGATACGATCTATCTGCGCTGCCAGATGTTCGAACTCGGCCAGGACAGCACCGACTTTGTCATCGTCTATGGTCTCAATCACGCCCGGACGGGCAAAGCCACCTACTCCAGCATGGTCTTGTATGGAGAGGATCCCGTTGCCGGCGTCAATCCTGCGGTGGATGTGGGTGAACTGGTGGGAGTGGCCTCCATCAACAGTGAACAATCCGGAGGCAAGGGCATGCGCGGCAGTACCCATCGGTTTGCATCGATCCTGGAACAAGCCGTGCCCAATCCATCCGAGGATTTGGATAAATTTTATATGTGTAAAATAACGCGCGACAAGACCGAAAAACCTCATACTCTGACAGTTCCGGATCCGATTTGCCCGAGACTGCGGTTGACCAGGTTGCTGGTTGGCTTTCGCGCCTATGTTGAGCCGGAGACCAAAGTCAGTCCGGAATGGTCGGAAATCGTCTATGACCGGGTCATTCATTTCCGGCCGAAAAAAGGGCTGAACGTCAATCACTCCGGAATGATTCCGGGGCATTTCGCCCTGAGCCAGAATTATCCGAATCCCGCCAACAGCCAGACGCTCATCGATTACACCGTGCCGGCGCGCTGTGAGGCCACACTGGAGATCAGCAACATCCTGGGGCAACGCATCGCGCGCTATGTGGTGGTTGCGGAGCCGCAACGCATCAATCGATTTGTCATCGATGGTGCAGGATTTTCTTCAGGCGTTTATTTTTACCGCCTCCAGGCCGGAAACGCGGTTGCCGTGAAAAAAATGCATTGGCTGCGATGAGGATAATTTTCCTGAACGACGATGAAGCAGGAATCGGCTGACCGTTTGCCTCTGCAGGAAGCTGGCTTCTGTCGAGGCACCGGGTTCAGGATGCCCGTTTCCCCGCACCGTTCGGGCGGAATCAACCTTTGAGCGGCTCGACGCGCCTCCGGCTGCGGCCGAGGAGAGCCTCGCCCGGGTCTGATGAAGTTGCAGTCGCAGGCCGACGCGTACCTCCGGCATCGCAGCGCCCGGATTGAGCCAGGCTCCCGGGCAGAGGCGCGCACTTTGGGATTGTGGTTTTACTGGCTGCCGCTCAGCGCCGCAAATTGACCATACGGTTAATAAAAAACTTTCAAGTGTATGTAACTTATTTTCTTTTGACCGTACAATAGAACGTATATTACCCACACCCCTGAATTAACACCAGGAGAACCCCATGGCTTCAAACAGTTGTTTTGTCCGGGACATCCCGCGCCGGGCCTTTCTGCGCGCGACGCTCCAGGGCGGCGCCGTTCTGGCGACCGCGCCCGCGCTGATGTCGTTGCTCTCGTGCGGAGGAAAAGGTGCACCCGATCTCAGGATCGAACTGGATCCAGAGCTGTTGAACCGCATCATCCGCCTGGCGCTCAAGAACGGCGGCGAGTTCGCCGAAGTCTATCTCGAAAAACGCGTCTCCCATGCCATTGAGATGGAAGAGTCGAAATTCAGGAGCGCGGTCTTTGGCATCAGCCAGGGCGCGGGCGTGCGCGTCATTTCGGGCGACAAGACCGGCTATGCCTATACCGACGATATTACGGAAGAGAAACTGGCCCGGGCTGCGGAAGTGGCCTCCTACATCGCCCGCGGCAGCAAGGTCATCGGACCGCAGGACATCGCCCCGGCGAAACGCGACCGCTTTGTGACGGTCATGCTCCCCCTGCAGCAGATCGCCGATGAAAAACGTCTCGATGTCATGTGGCGCGCCAATCAGGCGGCGCTCGATTATGACGCACGCATCAAAATGGCCAGCATTTCCTATTATGACGAAGTGCGCAGCCGCACCATCGCCAACAGCGAGGGCGCGTTGCTCTCCGATGAACTGCCGCAGCTCTTTTTCATCGTCCAGGCTCTGGGAGAAGGCAACCATACCCGCCATATGAGCCGCGAACGCCTGGCGCGTCATTCCGGTTTTGAGATGTTCGATGAAGTCACGCCAGAAGAGGTTGCCAAAACAGCCGCGCAGGAGGCGATCATCATGCTGGACGCCAGGGATTGCCCGGCCGGCAGGATGGACATCGTCATGCAGAACGGATGGGGCGGCGTTTTGGTGCATGAGGCCGTTGGCCATCCGCTGGAAGCCGATAACATCGCCAAAAAGGTCGGTGCCTTCACCGGCAAGATGGGCCAAAAAGTCGCCAGCGAAGTCTTTACCATGGTCGATGACGGCACCCTGCCCAATTTCCGCGGCACCATCAATTTCGATGATGAGGGCACGCAGGCGAAACGCAATGTGCTCATCGAAAAGGGCGTTTTGGTGAAATACATGACCGACATTCTCTCCGCCAGGCAGCTCAACATGGAACGCACGGGTAACGGCCGGCGCGAGAGTTTTCGCTATATGCCAATCCCGAGAATGACCAATACGTTCATCGATAAAGGCAAAGATAATCCGGCCGATATTCTCGCCACCACCAGGGAAGGTTTGTACGTCAAGAGTCTCAGCGGCGGCAGCGTCAACCCGGTCACCGGGCAGTTTAACTTCACCTGCCGCGAATCCTGGCTCATCGAAAACGGAAAATTGACCACCCCGGTCAAAGGTGCGACACTGGTGGGCAGCTGCGAAGAGATCATCTCCAACATCGATGCGGTTGGCGATGACCTGGCGTTCGGACCCGGCATCTGCGGCAAAGGCCAGGCGGCCGAAGTTACCGCCGGACAGCCGACAGTGCGCATCCGCGGCATGAATGTGGGCGGCAGCAGGGCGAGAAGTTGATATCTGACGATAAGGAGAATCAAAATGGATTATACAAATCTGGCCGAACAATTGGTGAAAAAATGTCTGAAACGCGGCGCGGATGCGGCCGAAGTCTATATTGAAAATGGCCGGGAACTCGGCCTCGAAGTACGTAACGGCGACATCGAAACGGCGCAGGAAGCCTCTGCCCATGGCGCCGGCTTCCGGGTCTTTGTGAAGGGTAAAATGGCCTTTTCACACTGCAACGATTTTTCGCAAGAGGCGCTGGACAATGCCATCAAGAGCGCCATCCTGTTCGCCCGGTCAACCACCCCCGACGAAAACAACGTTCTACCTGAAGACAAGGAGATGACCTCCGTAGCCGACCTTTATGATGCGAAGATCGGACAGATCTCCATGGATACAAAAATTGACCTGGCCAGGAAGGTTGAAAACCTGGCCATGCAGGACAGCCGCATCACCAGGAGCGCGGGATCGGAATTTTCAGAGCATGAAGTGGAAATTGTCCTGGCCAATTCGCACGGACTGGTGAAAAGCTACACGGCGTCGGTCTGCGGTCTGGGCGTAACGGTGGTGGCGGAAAAGGGCGGACAAAAATCGTCCGGCGGCGAGTACTGCACGCGACGGTTTTTTCAGGATTTAAAGTCCGCCGATGAGATTGCCACCAAAGCGGCCCGGGAAGCGTTTCTGATGCTGGATCCGCGCAAGGTGAAGACGCAAAAAGCGGCCGTCATCTGCGACCCGGATGTGGCCCGGGTCTTGCTGGGCGGCATCCTGGCTGCGGTCAATGGCGAACGCGTCCTCCAGGGCGCCAGTTTCCTCGGCCAGAAACTGGATCAAAAGATCGGCTGCGAGCTGATCACCCTGATCGACGACGGGACCCGGCCGCGCGGACTCGGCAGTCGACCGTTCGACGGTGAAGGCGTGCCCACGCAGAGGCGCATCATCGTCGATAAGGGCGTGCTGAAGGGATTCATGTATAACACCATCGTCGGCAAACGCGCCGGCGTGAAGAGCACGGGCAATGCCAGCCGCGGCGGATTCAGCAGCCTGCCGGGTATCGGCGCACACAATTTCTATATGGCCGCGGGCGACATCCCGCCGGAAGCCATCATCAAGGCCACGACAAGGGGCCTGTGGTTGAAGAACGTGACCGGCTACGGCATCAATCCGGTCAACGGGCATTTCAGCGGCGGCGCCGAGGGATTCTGGCTCGAAAACGGTCAGATCGCTTACCCGGTCAAGGGCCTCACCATCGCATCCACGGCCGATGCCATGCTCAACGGTATTGATATGGTTGCTGACGATCTGGATTTGCACCGCGGTTTCACCGCGCCGACTTTCCGCATCCGCGAGATGCAAATCGGTGGGGATTAGAAACGGCTAACCTTGCGAAGGTCTGAAACGACCTTCGCAAGGTTGCAGCAAATCATACAGTATGCCTGGTTGCTTCCGGGCTCTATCAGATCAAAATGACAGCCGGTGAGCGTGCAAAAATCTTCAAGGTGTCATTGAGAGGCGGGTGATATCGCCTGCGACGGCAGAGATTCTCGCCCTTGTTTCGGGATTTAGGCCGATCTCTTCTCCCCGAGAGATTCCGGCCCATGCTTCAGGATTCATAATCGTCTCTTCTCCCCGGATGCCTCTCGACTCCGCTGAAAAAGGCGTCACTGAAAATCTTCAAGTGCCAGCGGTTGCTGCTTTGGCATGCGCCAAACCGGATATCGGTCTTTATCCTGATCATACCAGGGCGAGTGCTGATAAAAGAAGGCGAGCCGCGCTCTCGGATTGGCGGCAAATGTGCTGTCGGAGTGCACTTTTTCGAGAAAGCGTTCGGCCAGTTCCTGATCGCCCGCCATCATTTTCTGCGCCAGGGGTTCCATCACATAGGATTCAAAGTATTCCCGGTCTTCAAAGAGGGTATTCATCAGCCCCCATGCGACCAGGGCGTCCGGGGCCTCGGGCTCCAGAAGATGCATGATCAGCTTGCCGTGGGGATTTCCCATCGGCACAAAGAGCGTGCCGGCGGGGAAAACGCAACTTTCGGTCACAGGGACGACCCGGTAGAGAGGCAGGGAGCGGCCTTCATAGGAACGCGGCAGGAATCTGACCTCCTTGAAGCGATACCCCTCGAAAAAGCCGCTGCACGCCTCCTGCAAACGGTACATTTTGATGCCATGGGCGCGTAAAACATCGATGATGGCATGCCAGCCTCGCGGGACGAGATAGCCGTAGGGCGGCGCCACCTCCACGGCCGCCTCGACCTCGTTGTAAAACACCGTCGGCATCTCCACTTTTTCCGATGTATAGACCGGATACGCACGTCCGGAAACCACACCCGGTTTCTTTTCCATGCGATAGCCGTAAAAGAGAGCGCTGTCCCCCCTGTCGAAACGCGTCTTGAACTGAAGGGGTATTTTGAGCGTATCCGCCGGCCCACGTCCCCATGCAGAGACGCGCTTGTCCTCCTCCGCAATGGCGTGAAGGAAGGCATCCGGATCGTTGAGGATCTCCTGCAAGCCGATGAGAATGAAATCGAGCGTCGCCTGGACGCGGGAGGCGTAGGGCTTGAGCGAGTGGGTCTCGATGAGAAATCCGGCCCGATTGCAGACCGTGGCGTAGACATTGGAGAGCATGGGGCGCCAGACGCCGATGGCAAAACCCTTTTCAGGACGATCCTGTTCCAGAAACTCCGCGTAGCGTCCGATGAGCAAGCCCTGCGCCTCACACGCCTTCCTGACACCCGGCAGAAAAATCTCCCGCGTCCACCTGGAGACGGCGCCGCCGAATGGTTCGTGTTCATCGATGTTATAGGTGAGGAGATACTGAAAATCCATGCCATCGGTGGTGTGGCAGTCATAAAAGAGGTGGGGCAGCCAGCGATGGTACATCTGCAGCCACTGGCGCATCTCCGGCGCATCGGCCTTCATAAAGTCGCGGTTCAGATTGAGGCGCGTGGCGGTCACCCGCCATCCCATCTCGTTTGGACCGTTCTGGTTGATCCGGTTATAGGGCGAGAATCGCTCGTGCCCGTCGACATTGAAGATGGGGATGATGAGAAATAGGAGGTTTTCGAACAACGCCTTATGCTTCTTGTGAATCAGCATATCGCGCGCCAGCAGCATCACAGCATCCTTGCCGGCGCATTCGCCGCTGTGAATGGCGCCCTGAATAAGGACAATCGGCTTCCCGGTCCGCTGCGCCTTTTCCGGGGTGAAGGCTTTGTCCGAGGAGATGATCAACAGCGGCAGCGAGCGCCCCTCGGGGCTCCGGCCGAAGGACTCGAGCCTGGCGAAAGCGGAGGCCTTGTCGAGTCTGGCAAAAAAGGCCATGGTCTCGGGATAACGCGGGGTTTCCAGGCCCTGCGACCGTTCAAAGAAGGTCATCCATTCCTGATCCTGTGCACGAGTCTCCCCTGCGAAGCTTAAGGCGGCAAAAAACACCAACAACCAACCGAGTGATTTACTGGGCACCATGATCCTCCATGATTTAAGTCAGTGGCCATTATAAATGAACCGTGTTCGGACGGGAAAATGGTTGTGATTCTATATTGTCAAAAATCCGGCCGCTTAAAGCGCTGCGGCGCGACCTGGTCATCTGCTGCAGGTGGCGGGCCAAAGTGCTGCGGCGCGACCTGGTCGATGCCGGATAACGCGCCAGCAGCATTATTATGACTGCGAGATGGCTTTCGCATTTCAGTTGGCAGAGGCAGAGGCCGTCCGCCAGTCCGGCGCCTTCACAAGCAGCCGTAGACTTGCCGGGCAGCTGGAAGCCCCTGAAGAGGATCGCCACTTCCCTCCCCGTGATGTCAAAGATCTGGAGTCCCACCTCTCCCGGCAGAGCTGCCGAGCAGGCCATGCGAGTCGTCGCAGTCAAGGGATTGGGATCATTCTGCAGCAGCGCCATATCGGCAGAGGCGCCTTTCCGCGCATTCACTGTGCCGGGACCGTCCGCACCTCAATCGAGGCCATTGAAAAATGACTGGATTTTTGATTTTTCGGGGTTCAAAATGATCGAGAAAATCATCATCTGTCAGGTGTCTGATCCCCAGCCATTTTTCCATTTTCAGAGCACCAAGCCATATCCGGCATATTCAACTGCCGGGAAATTAGTAAGTAGAGATCTGAAAATCAAGTTATTCCTTTGAAAGTCAAGGCAAAACTTTTTGGGGCAATGGAGATGCCCCAAAAAGTTTTTTGAAAAGTTCTAAAATTTTGCGAGATTCAAGTAGCGCACTGGGAAAGGGCCGGAGCTTTGATCTCGCATATGGTGACAAGTTCACCCTGAGACTGGCTCTGCTCGTTCCTTTTTTTTATTTTGTCGGGCAAAATTGCTGAAAAGCATGTATAGAAGCGTTATTGCTGCCGGAACCACTTGGCAGAAATCCAGGAAGGAGGAAGCGAATGCAGACGCGATCAAAGCAGCCATAGTCGTGATAAGTCTCTGGTTGTTCAGCTCCGGTTGTTCAGCTCTGCTTGTTCATTTCTGCTTGTTCAGCCCTGCTTGTTCAGCCCTGGTTGTTCAGCTCTGCTTTTCACCGGCGGCGGCCACAAAACTGCTGATTTCCAGCATCCGTAGTGCGGCGTTATTTTCTCAACCACATCCGCCTGGCATTTATCGATAAAACGGATGATCTTCCTCTCTCCCCCGCAATCCGGACAGCGAACCCGCGCAAATCCCTTTCAAAAATCCCCGCATTTGAGAAACTTGTCGATCATGCCATCCCGCCCACGCGGAGCATGGGCGGGAGCAGGGCCGGCAGTGCCGCAGCGGCCGGGCGACGCCGCCCGCGCAGAGCGAGAGCGGGAATAAGACGAGAGTCAGAAGCGGTATCGGCAGCCGAACAGCGCCTCCCACGCAGAACGAGGGCGGAAGCCAAGCGTATGCGGCAGTCAAGCGTGGCCGGGAGTAACCGCCCTCGGTGAGCGCAGGCGGGAGTCAGCGTAAAAAATAAAATAATCCTTGTGCCAAATCCCCGCTGCCGTTATATTAAAGTACCCCCTCCTCTCCAGATCGCCGGTACAGACCAGATTGCCTTCACACCGCTCTCCTAATTATGTACTGCTGCTAAATAAAATCGGAGGCAGATATGAAAAGAGTAACCATCATCTTACTCACCGGCATGCTCGCGGCGTTTTCGAGCGTGATGGCGGCGCCGCAACAGGCCGATTTGATTCTCTACAACGGCAAGGTGATCACGGTCGATGCAGGCGATCACTTTTATCAGGCGGTGGCCGTTGAGGGCGAAAAAATTCTCGCGGTCGGGTCCAATCTGGCCATGCGCGCCCTGGCCGCACCCGGATGCAGACTGGTGGATCTGCAGGGCAAGTGCGTCTCGCCCGGACTGATCGATTCGCATTATCATCTGATGTACTATGGCGCGCAGTTTTGGCCGGGTTACCTGAATATCCGCCATCCTGTGGTCACCTCCAAGGCAGAACTTTTACAGGTCGTGGGCGATTATGCGAAAACACTCGATTCGCTGGAATGGGTTTCGGGCAATCAGGGATTCACAGTGAATGCCGATGAAACCGTGGACAGATACGATCTCGACAGTGTCACACCTAAAAACCCGGTCTATCTGCGCCATAGCAGCGGCCAATACAGCGTGGTGAATTCGCTATCGCTGGATATCGCGGGCATCGATAGCAGCACGGTCGCTCCGGTGGGAAGCCTGATCATGAAGGACAGCACCGGCCAGCCGAGCGGCATCCTCTCCCACTACCCGGCGGAAAACCTCGTCGGCCGCTATGCCACGGGCTATGGGGACCGCAGCGATGAGGAAAAATACGACGACATCGAACGCGGCCAGAATCTCTGCCTCGAGGCAGGATATACCTCGATACAGGATGTGATCATCGGCAATGTGCAAGACGTCCGGCTCTACAAGCAATTCGCCGACAGCGGCCGTCTCAAGGTGCGTCTCTACATGATGCTCTACCTCGATTACGAGCAGCAAGCCGATTCACTGATCAAGAAGGCGAGCTTCACCGATTCGAAAATGGCCAAATTCCTCGGCTGGAAACTGGCCATGGACGGCGGCATCGCGGCGCGCACCACCCTCCTGTATAACAAGAGTCTCTTCGCCGCACAGCTCTCCTATCCCTACCATTCACAAGCGGAATTGAACCGCATCGTGCAAAAGCTGCACGACACCGGCTTGCAGGTGGCGATTCATGTCGGCGGGGATGAAGGCATCGACATGTGCCTCACCGCATTCGAGGAAGCCATCAAAACCAATCCGCGTTCCGATCCGCGCCACCGCATCGAGCACGGCCTCTTCCCGCTGCCGGCTGCACTGCCGCGGTTCAAGAATGCAGGGATTATTTTGTCGACGCAGCCGCAGTGGATCACCTGGTACGGCGACGGCTATGCCACAGCCACCGATGCCCTCACCATGTCGCACCTCCTGCCGCTGAAAACCATGCTCGGAATGGGCATCCCCATCGCCTTTGGCTGCGACGTGCCAGCCTCTTCTTATCAGGAACCCAAATGGGCGTTCAAAGGGGCGACGCTGCGCCGCACCACCATCGGCACCCCCCTCACCCTGGCGGAACGGATCAACATGCCCGAGGCACTGCGCATNNGGGCAGATACTCTATGATTCGGGCGCCCTGCAGGTGACGCAGGTCGATGCCGACGGCAAGAAAATTTCCATTCCCGCGGTGATCAGGCTGCGGCAGAATTATCCCAATCCCTTCAATGCCAGGACGCGCATCGCGTTCGAAATGCCCAAAGCGGCTGTGGCCGAGATCGCCGTCTTTGACAGGGTGGGCCAGCGGGTGCGCCTGCTCTCACGGCAACGCTATGGTCAAGGTGTTCATGCACTGGTGTGGGATGGCCGGGATGATTTGGGAATGGCTGTGCCGAGCGGCATGTATGTATGCCAGATGCGCTGCGAGGGGTTGCTGGCGCACAAGAAACTGATGGTGTTGCGGTAGGGATTCTGGCAGGCTGACATCCCCAGGCACGCCGAGCGTTAGCTCGACTGAGGATAGTGGGCTGACGCCAACGCGACGATCTGGCGGGCCAAACAGCGCGCCCACGCTCTGCGTGGGCGGGAGATTATCGGAGCTGCTAACTTAATGCCCGAGAAGTGGACCCCACCAGGAACAGGTGGAATCCACTGAAGCGGTTCATCCGTGTCGTCTGTGTGTTTCCTGGTTTGATTTTTGGCGGGCTGAGTCCCCGGGCGCGCCGAGCGCCAACTCGGCTGAGGAGAGTGTGCTGACGCCAATTCGACGATCTGGCGGGCTAAACAGCGCCGCCCACGCAGAGCGTGGGCGGATAAACCATATAATTGTCCTGATCCCTCCCGATATTCTAACGGCACAATGCACCGGGGCTCCCCACCCCGGTGCGATCGAACAGTTTTCTTAACTCTAATATTTATTAGATTAATTTTTCATCAACCTCGATTTATCTTCTATAATATCTTATGGTTGTCCTGGTGCGACCCGGTATTCTACAATGCACCGGGGCTCCCCACCCCGGTGCGATCGAACAGTTTTCTTAACTCCTTTATTTATAAGACTATTTTTACATCAACCCCGATTTATCATCAATAATATCTTATGGTTGTCCTGGTCCGACCCGGTATTCTCGGTATTCTACTTCATCAGCAACAGACGGATGATCTGACGCTGATCTTCCGCCAGCAACACCGCATGATAGATGCCGCTGGGCACCGTCTGTCCCGCCTCGGTGCGCGCATCCCAGATCATGGTGTGATAACCCGGCGCCAACACGGCATCACAGAGCGTGCGCACCAGCTGCCCCTGGACGTTATAAATGCGCAATGAAATCTGCTTCGCGGCGGGAACCTCCAACCGCATCTGCGTGGTGGGGTTGAAGGGATTCGGATAGTTCTGCCGCAGCTGCAACGTGGCAGGCAGCTGCCCCCGACTCTCGCAGAGTCCGGTCAGCGTCACCGCGACCTGCCAGCGCACCGAGGTGCTGTCCACGCCATCCTTGAGCCAGGCGACCACCTCGTAATCCTTGCCGTCGATGAACCGCGGAATAAAACTCAAGTCCGCTGTGGTTGACTTTTCCTGGCCGTTAACGAGCCAGCGAAAATACAGTGAATCGCCGTCCGCATCCCGGACCGAGGTGAGACGGAATTGCAGGGTCTGATCGTAATAGCCCAAAATATGGGGTTCGGCGGGATCATACGCCAGGATCTGCGGCGGCTGGTTGGGTTTGAGCACTTCCAGGGCAAAAACCGCCGCACTCCCCGATCCCAGCACAGCCTGATAGATATGAGTGCCGCTGACAGCGGGCGCGCCGATCCGGGTTTCCGCATAGCCGTTGGTATCACTGATGCACGGCTGCGGGTCGAGGATGACGCCCCCCTGCGGCGCGATAAATGTGACCGGAGAGAACGGCACGGAATTGCCAAACTGGTCCAGCAGGCGCACGCGCAGCGGCAGCGGCACCACAGCGCCCGGCATCACCTTTTGCGAATCCCCCGAGACTTTGACGAGAGACGCAGCCGCCGCGGAGGTGGCGTTGGCGGTAAACAGGAGTGGTGCATTTTGGGCGTGCTCTGCCCAAACCTGGACGTTCTGATTGGCGATACCGGCAACGCCGCCGAGGCGCAGAAAAACCTGCGCCAAACCCAGCGTATCGCTGGCGATGGTGACGCTATCCAGGCCATTGCTGAACTGGCCGCCACCGGCCCCCACCCTGAAATGAACCGGATAACCGCGCAGCGCGAGTCCGAGCTCGTTGACGACGCGCACCTGCAGCGGCCGCGCCAGCCATTCGCCGGCCGCCGCGGTCTGGTTGTTCCCATCCACATAAAGAAGTGAGTCCGCTGTCTGCGGCACTGCGTTGAACTGGACAAGTGCGGTGTCAGCGAGGGCTACCTCCAAACCCCTGACCACCGCGACGATTTTCCGCTCGCCCGGTGTGGTCGCGGAGAGCGTGGCGGTGACCTGTCCCAGCCCATTGGTCAGGGTATCGGCTTGCGTTAATTGGTGCGCACCGCCCAGAACGTGCAGTTTTACCGTGAACCCGGCACCGGCAGAGACGCCGGCCGCTGCATTCAGGGTGACGGTGATCTGCGAAACCCTCGCCCCATCGGCCCAAACGGGCGATGTGGCCGTCACGGTGGAGTGCAGCAAATCCAGCGCGGGGGCTGCAAACGTCCACGTCACCGGCGATCCGGGGATATCCTGCCCGCCCTGCAACACCCTGGCCTCGAGACTCTGTTCCGGTCCCCACCAGGGACCAGCCTGCCACAGCACCCCTGCCACACCATCCGCTTCACTGTTGACAGAGCGGCTGGCCTCACCCGACAGCGAGCCGTTGCCGCTTTTCACGGAGAAAAGCACGGGGACTTCACCGGCGGGCGCGCTGTTTTGATCGACGACCATAACGGCAAACGGCAGGGGAAAAATCTGGCCGGGGAGAAGCACCTGACCATCCCCGCTCCATTTGTTCAGCTGGAGGCGGCGTTGTTCGCAACGCGCCACAAAGGTCTGGCCGGCATCGACGCCGGTGGCCTTCAGGCTATCCCCGTTACTGAAAACGACGCGCAGGTCGCAGCGTGTTCGCGACCCCAGACCGAAATGCAACATCACCGGCCCCTGGCTCATGTAACCGAACTGGCTCACCACCTCCTGATGGCCGAGGATGGCGGCGGGATCGCCATAGCGACCGGCCTCATAGAGCGTGACTCTGGCGCCGATGCCGCCATAATCTCCCTGTGGGCCGATGCATAATACCTTGAGGTGATGATGGTCCAATTGCAGATCATTGCGCAGCAGGTAGTTCTGACTCTTGGCGCTGGTCAGATAGGCATCGAGATCGCCGTCATTGTCGATGTCCGCAAAGGCGCCGCCGCGGAAATCACCGGCAGCGACCTCCACGCCGGCATCCACCAGCCGCGAAAAACGCCCCGTGCCATCGTTGAGGTAGAGCTGTGGTTTGGCGCCGGGCTCCTTTTCGGCGTTGCGCAGCACGAGCAAATCGAGATCGCCGTCATTGTCGACATCACCGCACAGCACCGAATAGCCGCTCATATTGATATTCAAATCAGAGGAACGGTCGGTGAAATGTCCGCTGCCATCATTGATGAGCAGCGTCAATCTGGGGAGATCGCCCCCCGGCAGGGTATAATTGACGACGAAGAGATCGAGATCGCCGTCGTTGTCGATGTCCGCGAAGGTGGCGCCATGGGAACGGCCGTCGATATCGGCGCGGCGCGCAGCGGCTTCCTCGGTGAAACGGCCGTGGCCGTCGTTGATGAAGAGCCAGTTGGGGGCAGCCGGCGACGATTCCTGGCGGCGGCAGACGTAGAGATCGATGTCGCCGTCGTTGTCGATGTCCGCGGCGGTGACGCCCTGGCGGCCGAAAACGGCCGTGTTTTCAGCCTCGCCCTCCGCCCCGCTCTGCACGAGCGTGAAACGGCCGGTGCC
>DCUM01000160.1 GCA_002327255.1 bacterium UBA2214
CGCTCCCGCATGGCGCGCATCAGCGGATGGTTCTGCCAGACTTGCTGCAGACTGTCCTGATTAACCCGGCCCATCTCCATGTGGCTGAGCATGGTGCAGGGTATCATGACGCCATCGGCGCGGATCGCCATGCGGTCAAAGACGCAGCCACAGGCAGTCAGAGCCCCGACCGGGTAAGCGGGTGCGGAGCCACCCAGACGAGCCCGCTCCATTTCGGACCACATGCGCATTTCAGCCAGCGGTCCCGCGTTGGCCTGGATGCGGCCGGGATAGCGTTGGTTGAGAACCGCAAAAACGGCCATGGTCTCGCTGCGTTCGCTGACGTCCAGGCCGATCTCCTGGTCGTTCAGTTTGCACAATCCCATGTACGAGGCGGCATTGGTGGAGAAAGAAGGCAGGCCCAAATCCTCCAGCAGCAGCCGGGCGATGTTTTCCAGATCCCGGTAATTGAGTTTGGTGAGGGTCACCCGCACCGCTACCGGCACGTCATGACGCTGCAAGGCCTGCAGCCCGGCCACGGCCTTGTCGAACTGGCCGCTTCCGCGCAGCCGGTCGTGGATTTCCGGACGGGAACCATCAATAGAGACCTGCACATGGCTGCAGCGCCGCGTCCCCTTGAGGTATCGGGCCCATGCCTCATCGATGAGCGTGCCATTGCTGAGCAGGGCGAAACGCATGCGGTTGGCGATGATGCCCTCGAGGAGTTCGGGCAAATCCTTGCGGAAAAAGGGTTCGCCGCCGGCCAGCGACAGCTCCATCACCGCGCAGCGGCCGCACTCGGCAAAAAACTGCAGCCACTCCTCTTTGGGCAGATCGGTGTCCACATCGCCGGGACCACTGAAATGATAACAGTACTTGCAGCGCAGATTGCAGCGGTTGGTGATGTCGACGTCGAGCGAACGCGGGGATTTGATCACATTTTGCATAAACACAGATTTAAAATGATGAATGATGAATGTTGAATGCTAAAGAATGAATGTTGAATGTCTGACGGTCAGCAATAATTCCTGGCTGTTAACTCAGAATTCACTGTCCAAAATTCATAATTGCTTTTTATATCCCGCATAGCCCTTGTCGAGCAGTTGCTGGATAAATTCCTGGACGTCGGCATCGGCGCTGTCGGGTACGTCCTCGCACTCTTTGCGCAATTTGGCGACGATATCCGGCACGGTGTGCTCCCCATCGAGGTGCTTGTAGATGAAAACACTCACCGGATTGATGGCCGAGGCGTCGCCGGTATCGGGATCGAAAAGGATGGCCCAATCGTCGAATTCCTCGCGCAGGACGATGAGGGGATTGGCGATGGGTTTGGTGTTGGCATCAGTCGTCATGGGATGGCCCTTTTTTTTGACAGGCGCTACTCTTTATTGATACGAATAATGTACCAGGCGGCGATGGCCAGGGTGCTGACGTCGCGCGCCACGCTGAGCACGCCCTTCCAGTAGTTCTTTTTCTTGGGGATATAGATGATATCGCCCGCCTTGACCGCCGGCACTTTGGAAAAATCCTGGGTATTGAGGAACAGTTCCAGGTCAATGACATACTCGGCGCTCTTTTTGCGCGAGGGGGAGATGTAACGAATTTTATTGAGCTGGGCGTCTTCGAGCGGGCCGCCAGCGCGCATGATCATGTCGAGGACGGTGGCGCCCATGTAATTATCAAAAATCCCCGGCGCTCGTACTGCGCCCAATACCTTGACGGAGGAGAGCACCGGATTGCCCGCCACCATGATGATGTCGCCGTCGCTGACCGTGGGATTCTGCTTGAAATCACTGTCGAGCAGGAATTTTTCCAGATCATAAGTTGCGCTGATCAGCCTGCCATCAATATTGCGAACCACCATGATCTCATTGATGCGGGCGCCGGGCGCGACGCCCTCGGCCATGGTCAGCGCGCCCTGCAGCGAAGAGTTGAGCGGCACAGCCACCAGTCCGGGCCGCTTCACCATGCCGAGAATGTTGACATTGATGGTGTTGCTTTTGGCAAAACTCACCGTCACAACCGGGTAGGTATTCAGATAGCGGGACAGGGTGGCGACGATGATCTCGCGCAGTTTGTCGAGCGAAAGACCGTCTACGGGCACACTCTGCATGAAAGGAAAATCGATCGCTCCCTGGGGGTTCACGGTGACGATGCGGGATAATTCGGTATGGCCATAGACCACGATCTCGATGACATCCCCGGCCTTGATTTTGCGCTCCTGAGCAAACAGCGCACCCGCCAGCAGCGATAAAAGGAGCAGAAACATCAGGATTTTTTTCATGGATTCTTCCCTTATGAGAAAGGATGCTTGTGACAAGCAGTTGAAAGATTGGCACAGCTTCGCCACGTCACTCCAGGGGAGCGACCGGAAACGGCGTACAGTCGGTTGCAATGCTGCGATGTGGCACGATGCCCATCCTGGTTCGACTGGAACGTATGACGATGCCTGCCCCCGGTTGAAACCGCTGCCGGAACAGTGTATCAAATTAGCGCAAAACCGGCCGAAAACAGTCAGCTATATGGGTTATTAAAACGATGGATAAAAACGAGCAAATTTCATACCAGCAGGAAAATGCCTGATCGCTGCAAAACGGTTTTTCCCTCCCCATCTCCAGCGTGTGTGGGTGAATTCCTATTGGTGTTCGATTTGCCGATGGGAGGGATTAAAAATCCGCAACGTGGACCAGTCCCCGAAGTATCATGGTATTCCCACCAGCGTCCCGCGCTACGCGCCCGGAGGCCGGCGCCGGACCGTCAGTCTATATCGGCTATAATTTAACCACTTTTAGCTATTATTCAAGCCTTTTTATTGCCCTGGATAAGAATTAGCGCGCCGCTGCGCACCTGGCCGGCATCAGGCAGGAGCCGCCCGGAAGCATGCCAAACCAGCCCCGGGCAGCGCTTATTTCCCCGCCCCGCGCTGCGCCGACCGTTCGCGGTGCAACGCCAGCAGGTATTGCCCATACTCATTCTTGCGATTCTTCTTCGCCTGGTCCAGCAGTTGATCCGCCGTGATCCATCCTTTGTGGAAGGCAATTTCTTCAAGACAGGCGATACGAAAACCCTGGCGTTCCTGGATGGTTTTGACAAACGCGGAGGCGTCGAGGAGGCTCTCATACGTGCCGGTATCGAGCCAGGCGTAACCACGGCCGATAATCTGCACGGAGAGGCGGTTCTGTTCCAGATAAACCCGGTTGACATCGGTGATCTCGAGTTCTCCACGCGCGGAAGGTTTGATGCTTTTGGCCACTTTCACAACCTGGTTGTCGTAGAAATAGAGTCCGACCACGGCGTAATTGCTTTTGGGATGCGCCGGTTTCTCCTCGATGCTGAGCGCCTTGCCCTGTTCATTGAACTCGACGACGCCGTAGCGTTCCGGGTCGCGCACATAATAACCGAACACCACGCCGCCGCCGTTCGCCTCGATGTGGCGCACAGAGTCTTCCAGCAGGGTGCTGAAATTGTGGCCGTAAAAGATGTTGTCGCCGAGAATGAGGCAGGCGCTGTCGCCGGCGAGAAACTCTTCGCCGAGAATAAAGGCCTCCGCCAGACCGTTGGGCGCCAACTGTTCTTTGTAACTGATGCGAAGCCCGAATTGACTGCCGTCCTCGAGAAGCTGTTTGAATCGTGGCAAGTCTTCCGGGGTTGAAATCAACAGAATGTCGCGCAGTCCCGCCAGCATCAGCGCGGACAGCGGGTAATAGACCATGGGCTTG
>DCUM01000217.1 GCA_002327255.1 bacterium UBA2214
GCGAAATCACCGTGAGCCAGCGGAAATCACCCACCGGGATATCCTGCTTCTTCACAAAACCCAATATCTCCGTGTAAAAGGCCAGGGCTTTGGCCTGATCGTCCACCAGGATGCTGTTCAGTTTGATCTGCATATCAAATTCTCCCGCGAAATCCTTCCCCCAGCACTTCATGAACGTTATTGAGAATGACGAACGCCTTGGGATCGATCGCTTTGACCACCTGCACCAGGGTGCCGATCTCCTTGCGGCTCAGCACCGTATAGATCACCTTGCGCGGCTGGTTGGTGAATACGCCCTGGGCGTCCACCAGCGTGGCGCCGCGCCCCATGTCGGCGACGATGTGCTGGCTGATCTCATCCGCCTTGTCCGAGACGATCAGGGCGGAGCGGGCGTAGTCAAAGCCGTCAAGGATGACGTCCACAAGGCGGCTCGAGACGAAGAGGAGGAAGAAGGCGTAGAGCGTCAGGGTCAGGGCCGGCCGATCAGTCGCGAGATGTTTGAAATGAATGACGAAACCGGCGAAGGAGATCACCAGCGAATCGACCGCCATGAAGACCATGCCCGGCTTGAGACCCCAGCGTTTTTGACCGACCGCGGCGAGGACGTCGGAGCCGGCGGTGCTGCCGCGGAACTTGAAGATGATGCCCAGGCCAAGGCCGAGCAGAACGCTGCCGATGAGGATGAGAAAGAGAAAATCGCCGTGGCGGAGATTGACGATGGCCGGGTGTTCATGGAGACGGACGCCGCTGAAACCGGGGATCTCACCGCGGAGGAGATCGATGAACAGCGAATTGGCGGAGAATCCGACAAAGGTGCGGGCGCCGAACTGTTTGCCGAGTTCGCGCACGCCCCAGATGTAGAGGGGGATGTTGAATATCCACATGGTCAAACCGATGGGAATCCGGTCACCGGAGAGGTAATGGAGCGCCATGGCCAATCCGCTGACGCCGCCGGGCACCACCTTGGCATCCACCAGAAAGATGGCGATGCCGGCGGCCATGATGAAGGCGCCGAAGAGGATGGCGATGTATTCGGTGATGATGGTGCGCGTCGGTATCAGTTTTACAATTTTTTGTTTTGCTGACATGAAATGATAACCTTTTTTTTAGTAATGTTTAGTATCTTGTCATTCTTGGTACGAAAAATGGCAGCCACCGCAGGAGCAGCAGGCTGTTCGCCCGGCAATGGTTCCGGTGCATCCGGGGTGAGAATGTTGGACATAAATATATAAAATAATATCAACCGGAGCAAGGGACTTTATCAGGGCGTCGCGGCTACCCATCATCGCGGTAGTGAAAGGGCTGCAGCGCCCCGTTTTTTTTGGGGGGGCGACCGTCACGCGCCGATGCATCACCTGCAAACGGCGGTTGTGTGCCGGTGAATCACCGCGCCGCACACGTAGTGGAACTGGTGCGTTTGGACGCAAAGAATGGCGCTTGCACCGGCAACAGAATGGATGCGCGTGTACGCATTTGCCAGCAGATACTTTTTACCGCGAGCAGATAATCTTCCTCCCTGTAAAAATCCCTTGCGCTGGGGATTCTGGCTGATTATATTATGCAAATCGATGCATCATCCCTATGAGGCGATATCATGCTCCTTTCTCCAGATGTCAAGTCCATGCTATCGATCACCATGATGGCTCTCTGTTCCGCGCTCATTTTATCTTTCGCGAAAGACGCGCCCGCGTTGGCCGCACCCCTCAACGCCGCCCGCCTCATCGCTGCGGACACCAGCGATGAAACCGTCAAACCCGTGTCCATCCAGCGGGTCTGGCTCGGTCCCGCCAAAATGAAGAACCGCGCGCGCGCCTATCCCTTGATGGTGCAGCTGGCCGCTCCGGATGCCAGGCCTAAAAACGGAACCCTTCTTTTCGATGCCAGCAGGATGCAACCCCGCCAGATTCCCTTTTCGCTGCGCGATTCCGCCACTGTTCAGATACTCTTTACATCGCAGGAGCTGCACACCCTCGCCGGCCGGCGCGCCGGCTTGAGCTGCCTCTACGCCAGGGAGATGACAGACAGCCGTTTTTTCACCCTCACGGCCGAGATGGCGCTGCAAAGCCTCTTTGCGGATGAGAACCTGCCCCAGGAAGCCCGCATGCTTGCACAGATGTGGAACGATCTCGCTGAAAATACGCGCTGGTATGCGCTGCTCAGCGGCGATACCCTCGATATCCTGCCCGCAGTGGCCGCAGCCGCCTGGCCCGCCGCAGCCGCCTCGAACTGGCCTCAGCTCATGACGGCCATCACCACCGGTTTGGGGACACTGATTGAAGCCTGCAAACCTTTCAAGCAGGATACGCTGCACCTGATCTGCAGTCCGCTTTTCTCCCGCAGCGCCCCAGAAACAGCGCCCAATTGGCGTCATGTTCTGGAGATACTCGATCAATTTCCGCAAATCAAACTGTCGCAAAATGACCTCTATTGGCTGCGCATCCTGCAAAAAAGTGATCCGCAGTGGTTCGAGGCCATCCGGCTGTGGTCGCAGGAGCGCCGCCTCGAGTGGATCGGAACACCATGGGGCAGCGACCTGACAGCCAACGACGACGGCGAAAGCATTATCCGCCAACTGCAGTTCGCCGCGGATTTTCTCAAAAATGAGCTGGGCGTTTCACCGGTGCTGGGCGCCAGCACCCAGGCGCCCGGCTATCTGCCTTCCCTGCTGGCGGCCTGCGGCTATGCGGGCTGGATTCACGTGCATCCCGATGACGTGGCACTCTCGGCCTGGCGGGCGGCGGATTATGCCAAACTGGATCTCATCGCCATCAACACCCGGGAGAACCTTCCCCCCGTGGACAGCCTGGCCGCCATGATTCGCCATGCCAAAAAAAATGGCATCGGCCATATCCCCCTGCGCTTTTCGCTCACGACCGGCCAACTCGACGTCACCCTGCAGCGGTTGGACAAGATGATCAACCTGCTGGCCTTTCCGGCGGTCAAATTTGACCGCTGGAGCGGATACCTCGCCTCGGTGCGCCGCGCCAGCCAGTCAAAGTCGCCGGGCACTCCGGCCAATACGTTTCATGGCGCGCTCTGCCCCTCCCCGGTTCCCGGTTTTATGGCGGAGCCTGCTCTTGCACTCCGGAAGCGCCAACTGCGCCAGGCGGAAATCCTCCACATCATGGCCGCCATCCCGGCGGATTCGACGCTGCCGCATGCCTGGCAGACGCTCTGGGACGAAACGCATGGTGCTCCCACCAGCAGTTTCGATACGGATGCACCCCAGGAACCCAAAACAGAAACAGCGCTGCACGCCATCGCGACAGCTCATCCGGCCAAAGGTAAAGGCGTCCCCCTGATGGTGGTCAATACGCAACCCTGGCGCAGGATGGAGCCCGTATCCTTTGACGCCCGCGCGTTTCCGCCCTTTGCTGTAATAGTCGATTCCTCCGGCAAAGCCTCGCCCTTTCAAACCAGCGACAGCCAGGTCGTCTTTCTGGCTGCTGTCCCCCCCATGGGCCACACCACCTATTGGCTGCAGCCGGGCAAAACACACCGCGCAGAGACGCAACTGCAGATTTCGGAAACCACTCTTGAGAATGAATTTCTCAAAGTGGAGATCAGCCCCGGCAGCGGCCGGGTGCGTTCCATCCATGACAAAAAGCGTCAACTGGCTTTGTTGCCGCCGGGCGCTGAAGCCCTGAGAATCGATGCCATCCCGAAGCAGTCCATGCCGGGTACGAACCTGGCGCCGGACAGGGTGGAGGCGATCACACGCGGTGAAGAGGGCCCGGTGCGGGCATCACTGCGTCATTCCCGCGTCTCCGATGCGGTGCGTGTGTTGCAGGAGATCCGCCTCGTGCAGGGCACGTCCAGAATGGAAGTGCATTTGAGCGGAGAATGGCACAAGGAAGTGGAACGGCTGGATGTGACAATCCCCCTGCCTGGGCCGCTCGCCTCTGCCTGGCAGGGTTCCTGCTTTGGCATCGAAGCGCTGTCGTTCGCGCGACAGCCCGCAGCGCCGCGATTGATAAGCGAAGGTTTGCAGGGGATCACAAGGGACGCTGGCGCCGTCGTCATCGGCGTGGCAGCGCCCGTCTGGGGCACGGTCACACCCGATAAAATCTGTCTGCATCTGCGTGTGCAGGAGGAAATCAGTCAGGAATACGTGCCATTCATCTTTTCGTTCATCCTCTCTTATGAAGAGACGCCGAGNNCCGGCCTGGAACGGCAAGGAGAAGGGGGCGCAGAGCGGGAGTCTTCTGAAAGCCGAGGGCAAAGATATTGTGCTGCATGCCGTCAAACCCGCGCGTCATGGCGATGGCATCATCCTGCGCATGACCTCCCTGACGGACGAAGCGCGGCAGCTGACGTTGAGCGGTGCGCTGTTGTCGCGTTATCGCAAAGCGTATTTGACCAATCCCCTCGAAGAAAAAAGAGAACCGCTGTTGTTTGGCAAGACGCTGACCATTGCGTTCAAACCGTATGCGCTGGTCACCCTGTGGCTGGAATGAGTCTGTACGGAGGCGAAATGAAAGAATGGATATATCGCTTCTTCAATCTGCNNTTCACCATGGCGTACATCATCTTTGTCAATCCGGCGATCCTGGCGCTGACCGGCATGGATCACGGCGCGGTATTCGTGGCCACCATCCTGTCAACGGTGATTGCCACCCTGATCATGGGATTGTACGCCAATGTCCCCTTTGCACAAGCGCCGGGCATGGGCTTGAATGCCTTTTTCACCTTCACCGTGGTGTTGATCATGGGCTTCACCTGGCAGGAGGCGCTGGCGGTGGTGTTTCTCTGCGGGGTGATCAATTTCATCATCGTGGTGACCAATATCCGCAAAATGCTCATACGTGCCGTTCCCGAGTCGCTGCAGTATGCCATCGGCGGCGGCATTGGTCTGTTCATCGCCTATATCGGCATCAAGAACGCGCACCTGCTGGATTTCACCATCGATGGCGCCCAGGTGATCTCGGCCACCATTCAGGATGGCAAATTGGTCACGGCCCTGGCGAAGGATGTGGTCCCCGGTCTGGCGCAATTCACCGATCCGATGTCGGTACTGGCGTTTTTGGGATTGGCCATCACCATCGTCCTGCTGCTGCTGCGCGTCCATGGCGCCATCCTGCTGGGCATCATCGTGACGACCCTGCTCGGTCTGATGATGGGCATCGCGCATCTGCCGGAAATTAAGCCGCAAGACTTTCTGCCGCCGTCCCTGTCGCCGACCCTGTTCAAACTCGATTTCGCGGGGCTGTTCTCCCCGCCGGAAAGATTCTTCACGGCGTTATCGCTCATCCTCGCCTTCAGTCTCGCGGATATCTTTGACACCATCGGCACCTTCATCGGCACCGGCCGCAAGGTGGGACTTTTGGAAACGAAAGACAGGGCGCCGGGAGACTCGCCCCGCCGCAGTAAAATGGAGCGGGCGCTTTTTGCCGACGGTATCGCGACCTCCATGGGCGCCTTGCTGGGAACCAGCAACGTCACCACCTATGTCGAGAGCGCCGCGGGCATCAGCGCCGGCGGACGCACCGGCCTGACGTCGGTCTTCACCGCCCTCTTTTTTGTGCTCTCTCTCTTCATGGCCCCCTTTGCCCTCATGGTGCCCGCGGCGGCGACGGCGGCGGCGCTGATCGTCGTCGGCATCCTCATGATGGAGAACATCGCCCGGGTGGCGTGGGACAATTTCGAAGAGGCTGCAGCCGCTTTTTTCACCGTGGTGACGATGCCCTTCACCTACAGCATCTCCAACGGCGTGGCGGCGGGATTCATTTTCTATGTGCTCGCCAAACTGGTGCGCGGCAAGGGCCGGCAGGTACACCCGCTCATGTTCATCGTGACGGGTCTCTTTTTGTTGAATTTTATCGTCAACGCTCTGCAATAAAGGACAAGCCATGAATATGCGTGCCATTCGCATCGCAGCAACCGGTGCGGCCGATGTATTGGTCGAGCGGCCTGCGCCTGTTCCCGAACCCGGTAGGGGCGACGTATTGATCCGCCTCGAATCCATCGGCGTCAATTTCATCGATATCTATCACCGCACCGGCGTTTACAGGGTACCCATGCCGTTCACGCCGGGGCAGGAGGGCGCCGGTGTCGTCGAAAGCGTCGGCGCGGATGTCACTCAGGTCAGTCCCGGCGATCGCGTGGCCTGGGCCATGCAGATGGGTTCTTATGCCGAATATGCGGTGGTCGCGGCCTGGAAAGTGGTGCGGCTGCCGGTCGGCATCTCCATGGACATCGCCGCCGCGACGATGCTGCAGGGCATGACCGCGCACTATTTGACCCACGACACCTTTCCCCTCGGACCGGGGCATGTGGCCCTGGTGCAGGCCGCGGCCGGCGCCACCGGCCAACTGATCCTGCAAATCGGCAAGCTCTGCGGAGCGCGGATGATCGCCTCGGTGGGGAGTCCGGAAAAGGCCGAAATCGCCCGCAGCGCCGGCGCCGATGCGGTGATCATCTATCAGGAAGCGGACTGGCCGCAACAGGTCAAAAAGCTGAGCGGCGGCGCGGGCGTCGACGTCGTCTACGATTCGGTCGGCCAGGCGACGGTGCAGGGAAGTATGGCGAGCCTGCGGCCGCGTGGCTATCTGGCGCTGTTCGGACAGGCGAGCGGGGTGGTGGCACCCATGGATCCCGCCGCACTCGCCAACGGCGGATCGCTGTTCCTGACGCGGCCGACGCTGGCCCATTACGCCACCACAGCCGCCGAGATCGAACGCCGAACACGCGAGCTCTTCGGCTGGTACGAGCGCGGCCAGTTGAGAATCCCCATCGATCGCGTCTTCCCGCTGTCGGCGGCGGCCTCGGCGCATCGCCATCTCGAGAGCCGTCAGGCCAAAGGCAAGATTTTGCTGCATCCGTGAGAGTGCCGGCAGACCGGCGCATTCCGTCGTCGGGCAGGGACTCAAAAATGGCGGTTCCTGCATCATCACAACAAAATTTTGTAAAGCCCGCAAACGGCTGATGGCAGGCGTCACCTGCCTTCGGTGGGGCGCTCCTGCGACCGATTCAATTCACTGGGATCCATCGGATGAACCTGCCGGAAAACGCGGGAATCCGGATTTTGCTTCGGTTTTACCGCATATTCGGATTCTCTCACCGATATAAAAACAGTCGTTTGTGGAACCCCGGGGTCGCCTGAAAGCGCGACCCCGCTTTCAGGCGACCCCGGGGTTGGGTGTCCACAACCCTCATCCCCCCGACTTTTTCGCCTTATACCCCCTCTGAATCAACTCCGCCACGATGGCATCGCGGTGATCACCCTGAATCTCGATGACGTTATCCTTGATCGTGCCGCCGGCGCCGCATTTCTGCTTCAGCGCTTTGGCCAGCTCCTGCAGCGCCGCCGCGGACAACGCCAGCCCACTCACCACCGTAACCCCTTTACCCTTGCGTCCTTTGGTCTCGCGGCCGACGTGCACCGGCCCATCCCCTTTGATCGCATTTACCGTCTTTGAGCAAACGCATTGCATACGGGCCTTGCCACAGGAAGGGCAAAGGTTGCCCTCAGCGGTGCTGTAAACCATGGCGCTGTTTTCATCCACTTTATACTTCATACCCTTTCTTCTTCCTTTGGTATAACTCTTGCATGATTTGCACACAGTAAAATATATAAAAATAATAAAAACAATCAATAAAAAAGAATTTGCCTTGAATGGTATGTGGCAACGTATGGACACTCTTTGAATACTAAAGAGTCTTTCAAGACAAAATGGGTAAATTGTGCCACATTTGGCATGTCAAAGTGGCTGTTGGAAGGGTGGATGGACGATGAAGTCGTGCAAATTTGGGTTGGCCCTGTGGATGATTCTCATGAGCGGCCCCGGGCTCATTTGGGCTGCCTGGCTGAAAGAGGTACCGGTGATTTTTCAACAGCCCGACGGTACGGAACTCGCCTGTTACGTCAGCGGCGATGAATTTTTCAACTGGGCTCACGATCGTGCGGGCTATCCCATCACCCGCGATCCGGCCAGCGGTTTCTACGTCTACGCCGATGTCGTCGATGGCGTGCCGCATCCGACGGCGCACCGCGCCGGTGTGGCCGATCCGGTGCGAGCCGGCATCCGCGCGGATTTCATCATCGCCCCGCAAACCTGGGAGGCGAAACGGCAGCATTTTCTCGCCAAACCGCTGCAGAGTTACCCGCCGCAACGACTCGCGGCCCCGAAGACCGGAGCGCTGCAGAATATCGTCATTTTCATTCGTTTCAGCGACGAAAGCGAATTCAATGATCCCATCTCCATTTATGAAACCTCCTTCAACAGTGCGACCCCCGGCGTGAATTCGCTCAAGAACTATTTCCGGGAAGTTACTTATGAGCAGCTCGAAGTGCATTCTTATTTCTACCCGATTCCCGCGAGCAGCGTCGCCTCTTTTCAGGACAGCCATCCGCGCGGCTACTTCATGCCGGTCGCCCTGCATCCATTGGGGTATGCCAACGAGGTGGAGCGCAGCGAGCGCGAACAGACGCTCATCAGGGACGCCATCGCGGGGGTGCGCGGGCAGATTCCTGCTGATCTGAATCCGGATGGCGACAACGACGGCCAGGTGGATAATGTCATTTTTATCATCTCCGGCACACCGACGGCGTGGAACACACTGCTGTGGCCGCACGCCTGGTCGCTGTTCATGCACACGGTGTCGATCAACGGCAAGCGCGTGGTGTCGTACAATTTTCAGCTGCAGGCGTTCCTCAGCAACGGCAGCACCCACGTGCTGGTGCACGAAATGCTGCACAACATCGGATTTCCCGATCTTTACCACTACAGCAGTGATGGGCTGAGTCCGGTCGGCGCCTGGGACGTCATGGCGAGTCCCCTGAGTCCGCCGCAACACCCCGGCGCCTACACCAAATGGCGCTATGGTGGCTGGATCTCCGCAATTCCCGAGATCAGCGGCAACGGC
>DCUM01000203.1 GCA_002327255.1 bacterium UBA2214
TCCGCAAAGAGTTCCTGAAATCCCTCCTGCGCCGCCACTTCGACGTATTGAACCTGGCGGGCCAATTCTGCCATGCGGAGCTCTTCCTCCGTGCTGATCAGCGCCAGTTCGGCGCCGGCGCAGGCGGCATTGCCGATGAAATGGATTTTCTCCGCTGGCAGCGGCGGCAGCAGACCGATGCGCAGCGCCATCTCTTTGCGGATGTATTGTCCAAATGCACCCGCGAGATAGAGGTTCTCGAGATCGTGCGGCGATACGTCCGCCGCCCGCAGCAGCAGCGCGATGGCGGCGGCGATGGCGCCCTTGGCGAGTTGTATCTCGCGCATGTCGCGCTGGGTGAGCGCAACGCCGTCGCGCAGAACCACCTCCCCCTGATCCTGCTGCAACCGCCCGGAATAGTCCATCCACCCCGCTTCCAGCAGTGCGCCCGCCGCATCGATGAGGCCGGAGCCGCAGATCCCGCGGGCTTTGCCCTCGCCGATGACATGGGCCTGCAAACGGCCGTCGCGCCACCACACGCGATCGATGGCGCCGGTCACGGCGCGCATGCCCGATGAAATCTGCGCGCCCTCAAAGGCCGGCCCGGCGGCCGCCGAGGTGGTCCAGATGCGGCCGTGATGGCACAGCAAGATTTCCCCATTGGTGCCGATATCAACCGCCAGCCAGGTGCCCTGCAGCTGTGCGGCGAGCGTCAACAACACCGCAGCCGTATCGCCGCCGACGAAGCGGCCCAGTCCGGGCATCAGCATCACCACGGCTTCGGGATGCGCCTGCAGGCCCAATGCGGCGGCTGGCAGCGGCGGATAATGCCGGACGACCGGCACATAGGGCATCTCCGCCAGATGACGCGGCGGCAAGCCGCAGAAGAGATGCTGCATGACGGTGTTGCCCGCCACCACGATCCGATAAATGTCGCGGGCGCTCCCTCCCGTCTCGCGCTCCAGCTGCGCGATCATGTCGTTCAGCTGCCCGATGATGGCGCTCTGCAGCGGCTCTACGCCGTGCGCGTTGGCATAGGCGATGCGCGCGATGACATCGGCGCCGAACGCCTTTTGGTCGTTGAATTGCGCGGCGGTGGCGAGAATCTCGCCGCTCTCCAGATCGAGCCATTTCATCACCACGGTGGTGGTGCCCAGATCGATGGCGAGGCCGCACAAACGGGACGCGGCGGAAACGGGCAGCAGATCGATGACGCGTTCCCCCTGCACGATCGCCCGCGCCTGCCAGTCACCGCGGCGCAGCATCCCGGGCAGTTGCCGCAGCAAACGCAGGGAGATCTGCCGTACCTGCGCGGGCAGTGCAGCCAGCAGCAGTTCCGCATCGCTGGCACCCTGCGCCAGGTCCGGCCGGGCTGTCCTGACATCGAAGCGCCTGACGGCGGGATGGATAGCCACCCTGGTCGCGATTCCCTGCACCAGAATTTCCCCGCCCTTTTCCGGTTTGCTCTCCGGAATCTCGACCACACAATCCGCATCGGGTACTGCCTGGCAGGCGAGGCGGACGCCGGCGCGGCGCTCACCGGCGCTGAGCCGCTCACGGTCCGCCACCGTCTCATCAAGCCGGCCCTGTTTGAGGANNTGACTCGCCCCGAGGATGGTTTCGCCGGGATCAAGAAGGATTTGTTCATGGGCGGGAAGAAACGTGACGCGAATATGTTCAGTTTCAAGTGTGGGCATAATGTATGGATCAAATAGTCGATGCGGTGGTTGTACTGCCAATCAGGAGGGTGTCTGCTGTCCCAGGCGCACGGTCACATCGCGCATCGATTGCTGTGACTTCATCTCTGCCAGAAAACGATAGGGCACCGGCAACGTCCCCAGCATCATTTCGCCACGACGCGCGCCATGACAATCGGATCCCCCGGTCTCCAGCAGATTGTGTTTTCGCACCAGTTCCTGAAACGACTCGACCAGGAAAGGCGAGTGCTTGGGGTGCATGGTTTCGATGCCGTCCAAACCCATTTCGATCAGGGAATGGATATTGGACGTATCGGTGTTGATGCCCGGGTGCGCCACAAAGGCCAGGCCGCCGGCGTTATGAATCAGCGAAATGGCATCTTCGACGGAAAGTTTCATTTTCGGCACATAACCGGGCTTGTGTTCCCCCAGGTATTTCTGAAACGCCTCCTGGAATGAAAAGACGTACCCCTCCTCCACCATGATGTCGGCGATGTGGGGCCTTCCCAGGGCGCCATGTCCGGCGCGCATGCGCACCACATCAAAAGAGATCGGCATACCCATGTGGCGCAGACGCGCGACGATCTCTTTGGCGCGTTCGACGCGATGGATGCGAAATCGTTCCGTCACATAGAGCAAATTTTCATTGTGGGGATCAAAAAGATAACCGAGAATATGCGTCTCGCTGTCGTGATACATGGAACTGATTTCGATGCCGGGAATGATTTCCAGACCATGGGGTTGTGCGGCCTCGCAGGCCTCGAAATACCCGCTGACTTCGTCATGATCGGTGAGGGCGATGGCGCGCAATCCGCAGTTGTGCGCATAATCGACAATGGCCTTTGGCGACAAGAGTCCGTCCGAGTAGGTCGAGTGAATATGCAGATCTATTTCACATGGGCCGGCCAATTATAACCCCTACAAATTAGGAATATCTCAACCCGCCCATTGGCGGTCGCGTTCGATTTCTTCCCGCTTGCGCCGTCTCTGGACGGACGCTGAAACCCAAATGCTGATTTCATAGAGGAAGATCAAGGGGATCGCCATCATGGTCTGGGTGAAGGCATCGGGTGGTGTGAGGACAGCCGCCACGATAAAGATGGTGAGAATGCCATAGCGGCGTTTGCTGCGCAGGAATTGTGGCGTCAACAGGCCGATGAGCGAAAGGAAATAGGCCAACACCGGCAGCTCGAAAACCAGGCCAAAGAGCAGCAGCAGGGTGACGACAAAAGTCAGATATTTGCCGATGGTGATATTGGCGACGAGAAAATCGGACTGAAAACTGAGCAGAAAATCCAGCCCGAAGGGAATGATGATAAAATAGGCGAATAATGCGCCTGTGACGAAGCAAATGACGGTGAAAACCACGATGGGGAAGACGAGTTTGCGTTCTTTGGCCAGCAATCCCGGCACGATGAAACGCCAGAATTCCCAGGAGATATAGGGAAAGGCCACCACCACCCCGGCATACCCCGCCACTTTGAGGTAGGTCATGAACGCTTCCGTAGGCGAGAGGAATATCAGCTTCATCTCATCGGGTGCCGGAACGACCAGCAGGCTCACGATCTGCGACACAAAAAAGTAACACGCCACGGCGCAGACGACCACCGCGAAAAGGCTGCGTATCAGCGTCCAGCGCAGTTCCTCGAGGTGTTCGAGAAAGGGCATGCGTTTTCCACCGGCCGCGGCATCGTCTGGCGTCTCGGGCGCTGTTTGCTGCGATTCCGTTGCAGAGCCGGTCTGCGCCTGGGAAGTGGCCTCAGCCGGATTTGCGGGTTCATTGACTGCTGACATGATGAGAGAGTATCCCGTCGATTAATCCATTATTTGTAATTGACAAGTTATCCATAAATCGGCTCAAATGCAAGGCGATTTTCACCCTGATTGCGGGGATGCATAAAAAATGCCTGACTGCCATGGACAGCCAGGCGCGAAGAATACCATCGGCAAGTCCGGCTTACATCAATTTGAGTCCGGAGAAACCGAGAAACGCCAGGGCTATCAACCCGGCGAGGATAAAAGTGATCGGCAAGCCCTTCATGGCCTGAGGCACATCCGCCAGTTCCAGCTTTTCGCGGATGCCGGCCATCAGAACCAGGGCTATGGTGAAACCGATGCCCGCCGAGAATCCATGGACGATGCTCTCGAGAAAATCATATTGCGCGTTGACATTGAGCAGAGCGGCGCCGAGCACGGCGCAGTTGGTGGTNNGTGATCAGCGGCAGATAGATGCCCAATGATTTATACAGGGCGGGACTGGTTTTCTGAATCACCATTTCGACGAATTGCACCAGGGTGGCGATGACGAGAATGAAAACGATCGTTTTGAGGAATGTCAAATCCGGCGGTTTGGGCAACGCCAGGAGATGGTAAAAGAGATTGACCGGTGTGGGCGCAAGAATATAGGTATGGATCACCCAGGCCACCATCGATGCCATGGAAAGCACAAAAGTTACCGCCATACCCATGCCAATGGCGGAATCGAGTTGTGCGGAGACGCCCACATAGGGGCAGATGCCGAGAACACGCGAAAAGACGAAATTATTGAGGAAGATAGCGCCAACTGCAATGATAAGCAATGCCTGAAAATCCATACCAACCTCGTTTATTTACCAGCTGTTTTTTGCGAACGTCTCTTTTCCAGCCAGGTTATGAAACCAAGGATAAAACCGATGGTTATAAATGCGCCCGGCGGCAGGGCGAAGGCCAGCGCCGGCTCGAAATCAACGCCCAGGACCGGGATGCCCAGGAAGGTGCCGTTGCCGATGACCTCCCGGATCGCGCTGAGAATGAAGAGCGCCAGGGTGAACCCCACCCCCATGCCCAATCCATCGACGACCGAAGGCAGTACTTTGTTTTTCCCCGCAAAAGCCTCGGCGCGGCCGAGGATGATGCAGTTGACCACAATCAGCGGCACAAAGATACCCAGACTCGCATATAAATCCGGCAAAAAGCCCGCCATGACCAGATCGATGATGGTGACAAATGTGGCGATCACCACGATATAGATGGGAATACGGATTTTGGCGGGAACGCCCTTGCGGAGCAGTGAAATGAGAAAATTGGAGCAGACCAGCACAAAGGTGGCCGCCATGCCCATGCCGAGTCCATTCGAGACGCTGCTCGATACAGCCAGAAATGGACACAGACCCAAAGCCTGTTTGAAAACGGGATTTTGTCTATACAATCCCTTGCTGAACTCTTTCCATAACGACATATTCGCCTCGTAATAACCTAGAAAGGTTTACTTTTCCGGGGAGGAGCTGCCGCTGATCCGCTGCGCGATTTGCGCATACCCGGCATTGATGGATCTGGCGACGGCCCGGGAAGAAATCGTGGCGCCGGTTATGCTCACGATCTCGCCACCGTCTTTATCCACTGCCACGCGCGTCGCCGATTTGCCGATGAACTGCCGCGAAAACCACGGATCTGCTTCACCATATTTGATCTCTTGCAACTTGGTGCCGAGGCCGGGCGTTTCCGCCTGGGAAAGCACCTTCATCCCGACGATGCGGCCATGATCGTCGACACCGATGATGCTTTCGATGGTGCTCGAATAGCCGACCCCCCTGGCGATGAAGGCATACCCCAATGCCCGCGTGCTGTCCTGGCCATCCCGCGCCCGATAATAAAGTATCTCGCCATTTTCAGAGACGGGCGCTATCCCTGCGGATGTGCTGCCCGGAAGTGCGGCCGTCAGGGCGGACTGAAGCTGGGCCTGTTTCTGCGCCTGGATGCGTGGATTGGTGATTCCATAAACCGCGGCCAGTGCAGCAGCGGCAGTCAGCGCTACGAACATCAGGATGAGGCCGAATCGGATGATCTCTTTCATGACTTTTTGGCGCCTCCAAATACTTTGGGACGGGTGGATCGGTCTATGACCGGTACCAGCAGATTCATGAGCAGGATGGAGTAGGATACGCCCTCGGGATAGCCGCCGACGACGCGGATGAGGACGGTGATGACGCCGCACCCTGCACCAAATATCAGCCGGCCCTTGCGCGTCAGGGGTGATGTGACCATATCCGTAGCCATATAAAAAGCCCCGAGCATCAACCCGCCTGCGAATACATGGAATAGGATATTGCCGCTGAAGAGCCCCTCGCTGCCGCCGAAAATCCAGGCCAGTACGGCGACGCTGCCGATATAGCTGCCGGGGATCTCCCAGCCGATATAGCGCTTGTAGAGGAGATAGACGGCGCCGATGAGCAGAAAGAGCACCGACGTCTCGCCGATACAGCCGCCAATCTGCCCGACAAAGAGTGTGTCGAGGTTGTCATAGAGCTGGCCAACGGCTTCATGGGCCTGATTCACTTTTTCGACAGGATAATCAGACGCATGGGCCAGAACCTCCTTCGCCTGCTTGAACACATTGAGCGGTGTGGCGCTGGTGATGACGTCAATCCCTGAAACCGTACTGCCGCGGGGTACCGCCTCCGAGAAGACGGTCATGTGGGTCGGCCAGGAGGCGAGCAAAAATGCGCGCCCGAGCAGGGCCGGGTTCATGGGATTGAAACCCAACCCCCCGAAAACCTGCTTGCCGACGGCGATGGCAAATATACCGCCAATCACCGGCAAATACAACGGCACCTGGGCCGAGACGTTGAAGGCCAGCAACAATCCGGTGAGAAGGGCGCTGCCATCGCTGATGGTTATGGGCTTTTTCATCATCTTTTGCGCCACCGCTTCGGTTATGACGCAAGCCGCGATGCTGAGGAGCATAATCCACAAGGCACGCCATCCAAACAGATAGACGGAATAACCGGCGGCCGGCAGCAGCGAGGCGGTCACCGAAAACATGATCCTGGGGATGGACTCGCGATCCTGGATGTGCGGTGAACTACTGACGTAAAAAGTGTGTTCCATCTAAAATCCAGTGTTTGGGTTGATGACCATCTTGAAGTGCCGGCTTTTTCAGGCGTCGTCCCCCGCAGGGTCTGACGCTCGCAAAACAGCACAACGGATTCCTGAATGCGGACGCAAAGAGCAGCGTCACCCCGCCTTGCGTTTGGCGCGTATGATTTCGCTCTTGCCGTATCGCAGCCAGTGCACCAGATTGATATGCGCCGGACAGACATAGGCGCAGGAGCCGCACTCGATGCAATCGAGGACCTGATAGGCCTCGGCGTCGTTCAATCTGCCTTTCTTGACAAACGCGGCGATCATCTTCGGCATCAGGCCCATGGGGCAGGCATCGATGCAATGGGCGCACGAGATGCAGACCTGTTCCTCGCGTCTGCGACCTTCCCGGGCGTCGAGAATGAGGATGCCCGAGGTGCCCTTGATGACCGGGATATCCAGAGAGACTTGTGCCAGTCCCATCATCGGGCCACCCATGATGAGTTTGCCGGCATTTTCAGCCATTCCGCCGCACTGTTCGAGAACAAAGGAATAGGGAGTCCCGATGCGTGCCAGCACATTTTTGGGTTCCCTGACGCCTGTACCGGTCACCGTGACCACGCGGTCGATCACGGGCCGGCGACAGGCGATCGCTTCATAGACGGCGGCCGAGGTGCCGACATTCTGCACCACACAACCGACGTCCATCGGCAAACCGCCCGAGGGCACTTCCCGGTCTGTCACCGCTTTGATGAGCTGCTTCTCCGCGCCCTGCGGATATTTGACAGGGAGCGCGATGACTTCGTAGGGCAGATTCAACTCCGCCACCCCTTTTTTCATCGCCTGGATGGCGTCGGGCTTGTTTTTTTCAATGCCAATGGCCGCCTTTGCGGCACCGAGTATTTTCACCATCAGCTGCAAACCCAGCAGAATCTCTTTGCTCTTTTCCAGCATGAGGCGATGATCCGCTGTCAGATAGGGTTCGCATTCAGCGCCGTTGAGGATCACCGCGTCTATTGTTTTGCCGGCCGGCGGCGCCAGTTTGACATGGGTGGGGAAAGTCGCACCGCCCATGCCCGCCAATCCGGCCGCGCGGATGCGGTCGAGCATTATGGCGCGATCCAGGGAGAGATAATCGGCCTGATAGCCGATATCCGGATTCCAGTTCTCCTCGCCGTCGCCATCGATGACAATCGACAGCACCGGACTCCCGAGGGGATGCATGCGTTCTTCAACAGCGCTCACCGTACCCGATATCGAGGCGTGTGCCGGCACAGATACAAAGCCACCCGCTTCGCTGACAGGATCACCGATGCGGACGACGGCGCCCTTTTCGACCACCGCCTTGGAAGGGGCACCGATGTGTTGCTGCACCGGAATGATCACCTGCGGGGGAATGGGTAGTACTTCCACCTTCTTCTGTTCAGTCCACCGCTTGTTGCCAGCCGGATGGACACCGCCATGAAAAGTACCGCTTTTGAACAGGTTCAAAATAGGCTCCGTTTTAATCTGGATATACTGGCATGATATCGTAGGCATCAGAACGTACGCGCCATCGCCCGATCAGGATCACTTGCACCGCTTAAAGGCTGCATCCGCAGCCAGGGAGAGGATGGTTTTCAAGAAAAGCTACTGTAAATGAGGTATTTAATCACAACAACCGCCAGATGGCCGACGCAAAATCGGCGGCTACTTTAGCTGATCCAGCTGTTTGATGAATTCTTCCTTGACCTGAAAATTACGGTACACCGAGGCAAAACGCACATAGGCGATCTCATCGAGTTCCTTGAGGGCGGTCATGACGGCTTCGCCGATGTCGGTCGATTCGACCTCTTCGACGCCGCGATCCCGTAAATCGTATTCTATTTTGGAAGCAATTTGTTCGATGGCGGCCATGGAGATGGGCCGTTTGATGCACGCCACCTGGATGCTGCGGATGAGTTTGGTGCGGTCAAATTCTTCGCGCCGGTTATCCTGTTTGATGACCCATAACGGGATCTCGTCCAGCTGTTCACGGGTCGTGAAGCGGCGCTGGCACTTCAGGCATTCACGGCGGCGGCGAATGGTCCTGCCGCCATCGCGCGTGCGCGAATCGATCACTTTGCTGTCATGATAATTGCAGAATGGGCATCTCATAGGAATTCGGGCTGATTACATGTTTTTCAAGGTGTGATCAATATAACGAACTCGTATCTTGAATTCAAGTATTAATTTCACGACCGCAAGGATGGATAGAGCGGGAATTGAGCGCTCAATCCCAGCACCTCTTTGCGTACCTGGTGAATGACGCTTTCGTCCTTGATATGACTCAGGACGCGATCGATGAGTCCGGCGATGATGCGCATCGCCTCTTCCTTCATGCCGCGTGTGGTCAAAGCCGGTGTGCCGAGACGAATGCCACTGGTCTGGAAGGGACTCTGTGTGTCGAACGGCACCATGTTTTTATTCACCGTGATATAGGCTTCATCCAGCGTCTTCTCCGCCTCCTTGCCGGTCAGGGAGCGGTTGCTCAAATCCACCAGCATCACGTGCGTATCGGTGCCGCCCGAAACGATCTGATAGCCCCTTTCGCTCAATGCCGCGGCCAGGGCTGTGGCGTTGGCCATGACCTGTTTCTGGTAGTCGATGAAATCGGGTCGCAGGGCCTCGCCAAACGCAACCGCTTTCGCTGCGATGACATGCATGAGGGGTCCACCCTGGAATCCGGGAAAGACGTTGCTGTCGACGAGTTCGGACCATTTTCGCAACTGTCCCTTGGGGGTGGTGATGCCCATATCATTCTCCCCGTCCACGCCGACCAGGATCAGACCGCCGCGCGGCCCGCGCAGGGTCTTGTGGGTCGTCGTCGTCACCACATGACAATGGGGAATGGGACTGGGGATGAGGCCGGTGGCGATGAGTCCGGCGGGATGGGCGATGTCCGCCACCAGTTTGGCGCCGACACGATCGGCGATGCGGCGGAAAGCGGCGTAATCGATGGCCCGGGAATAGGCGCTGGCGCCCGCGATGATCAGGGCGGGTTTTTCCTTGACCGCCACGGACTCCACCTGATCCATGTCGATATAGCCGTCACGCCCGACGCCGTACTGCACGATGCGGAAAAAGCGGCCGGAAAAATTCACCGGACTGCCGTGGGTGAGATGTCCGCCATGAGCCAGATCCATACCCATCACGGTGTCGCCAAATTTGATCAGGCTGAAATAGGCGGCGATATTGGCTTGCGACCCGGAATGCGGCTGGACATTGGCGTGTTCGGCCTTGAAGAGCTGGCAAGCGCGATCGCGGGCCAGGTTTTCAGCCTCATCGACATATTCGCAGCCGCCATAATAGCGCTTTCCCGGATAGCCTTCGGCGTATTTATTGTTCATCGGCTGTCCCAAGGCCTCGAGCACCGCGAGACTGACAAAATTTTCAGAGGCGATCATCTCCAGTTTGTCGTTCTGGCGATGTACTTCCTTCTGAATCGCTGCGTAAACCGCTGGATCCTGATTTTTTAAATAGGACATGGTACACCTTCTTGATTTCTGTTGCGGTTATCGTCCCGAAAGCAGGTGAATTTTTTCAACCCGGATTTTATGACGATTGCCTTCGAAGGGCGTCTTTAAAAAAATCTCGACGATTTCGATGGCCTGCTCGTGCGTTGTGGTGCGCGCACCCAGCGCCAGCATGTTGGCATCGTTGTGTTTGCGCGCCAATTCTGCCATGAAGGGCGTGCAACAAAGCGCGGCGCGAATGCCGGCGACCTTGTTGGCCGTGATGGAGACGCCGATGCCCGTCCCGCAAATCACGATGCCATATTTCGTCAAACGGCTGGCCACCGCCATGGCGGCGCGGTAGGCAAAATCCGGATAATCGACCGCTTCTCCGGAAAAACAGCCATAATCGATATAACGGATGCCCATCTCATCCAGATAATCGCGCAGCGGCCTTTTCAAGGCGAATCCGGCATGATCGGAGCCCAGGGCGATGACAGTTTGCTCATTCATTGGCGGGTATCCCCTAACGCGGATAAACCGGAACCGTTGCAGGGCGAGCAGGCTGCTTGCCCCGCAACTTTTGCCATTTTACATGAAAAGTAATTGACCAGAGGCTAATAGCGGCGTTGGAACCAGCGTTCACTGCCGACGACGCTGCCGTTGAGGCGGAAAATCGTATCCTTGTACATGAACTTTGCCACGTCCCCGCGTCTGCCGATTTCGAACGCCAGGTCGACCTGGCCGACGGTCACGGAAAATGGCAAACCAATGCCGAAAGAAGCAAAGGTCTCATGAACCTGTTGGCCGGCATCGTTGCTGAAAGGCAGCCTGGCGTAATAGCCGCCCATGCGCAAGGCGATGCGGCGCCGATAGCGCTCCAGGGGATTGCGGCTTTCGAGAAACTCGACCCCCGCGCTGAAACGCTGAAAGCTCTTGAATCCCGGCTGTTTTTGACCATTGAGCGCATAGTGACGCCACGACTGGTTATAAAAATCCGCGGCAAAAAGCCATTTTTTCAGGTTGATGGAGGCACCGACGCCGAAAGAGGCCGGATATTTCACATCGATTTTGTTGCTGTCGGCGGCGATTTTGAAACCATTCCCCAGCGTGGCGCTGGTTTCCAGATGCATATCGCTGCCGCTGCGATACACGGCGCCCAGGGAGAGCACCTTGTTGATCCTGTAAATCGCGCCAAGGTCAAAACCCAATCCCCACACATAACTGCTGAAGAGATCGGTGGCATCCCGGAACTCGGCGGCGCTGAAATCCATCTTCCACTCTTCGCTGTAGCTGCCAAAATTGAAATCGATCAAGGCGGCAGCGGCCCAGCGTTCGCCGCGCAGATATTGCAATCCCAAGCTCGCGCTGTTGATGCCGCCGTTGCCCTTGAGCGTCCGTGTGTAGGCATAATCGCTGTTCTCTTCAGCAAAAGAGAGGGTATAGCGGGAGCTGACCAGGGGCCGCAACATGCTGATGAGGGTGACATGTTTTTGCACGGGAACGACAAATTGCATGGCGATCGCATTGCCATTGCGGGTCTTGACGCCACCCATCTGGCTCTTGTTGTCCACATATTCATATTCGAGATTGACACCCAGTGTGGTCAGGCCATAAATTTGGATGGCGGCGGGATTAAGGGCGTTCAACGACATCCGGTCGACCACCCCGAGGCCGGCGCCTCCCATGCCGTGCGCCTTGGTGGAGACAAAATAGCGCGGCATCCCCAGTCCGATGGAGGAGTAGTAGGAATCAGCGTGGGCGGGGTGAACCATCACAAGGAGCAGGCCGGCCAGAAGTGCCGGCCCAAAGGGTATCCTGTGTTTCATCCTGTCTATCGAGAAAAAATTCATCCGGCTCTCCTTGATCAAAATCGCGGTGATGCGGGTAGTGCATAGATTATTTTCAGGCCCGGCTTTTTGCCGCCTTCCTGCGCCTCGGCATAGAGGGAAACCGTGCTCATGTCCCGGCCATATTGCGTGGACTGCACCACGAACCCGTAATCGGGCGCATTGCCAACCGTGATGCGCTGTACCGCGGCCGTCATGTAGGTTATCTGGGGGGTGGTCGAAATGGTCATGCGCTCGGCCCCCTGCGTGATCGTGCCGGTGGGACGGATATAGGTGTCATCCAGTTTCATCTCTTTGAGATTTTGCCAGGCAGAATCGCTGACGATGGAATGGACATTGACCTCCATGCCATCGGCGCTGGTGAAGGTCGACGATTGATCCGAATCCAGCGAGAACAAGGCCTGATGGATGGTGGCGTGGCGGGGGATCGCGGAAAAGTCAAATCGCAACAGCGTCCGGTAGCCCGCGGCGTTATCGATCCAGGCGCGTCCCGTCACCGGCTCCAGCGTATATTCCGGATTGTAGTTTTCATACGACAGCAGGCTGACGTCCTGCGTCGGGGGGATGGTCACCGTATCGAGAACGCCGCTTTTGGTGGTAAAACCGAGATCGAGGGTGGGCCAGGAAGTGGTGACATCCACGGAGATGAACTGGGCCATGAAGGAGGCCTGCGCAAAATCGAGGAGGATGCCATAGTTGGCGCCGCCTTCGATCCACTCATTGACCCATTCGGCGGGCACTTGCAGGCGCAGCGTTGTGGAGTCGAGGGGCTGCACGTTGAAAGGGGCCGCCGCGGTGGCCGGTTCATAGGCATTTTTGAGGGAATCCCAGGTGACGCTCTTTTCCGCCCAGTCCGTGTTGATGCGGTGCACCGTTGCGGAAAATTCGGAAGCGATTCCCCATTTGGCGCTCTGATTGAAATTCAGCGTCGCGGAATAGACCGATGCGGTATCGATTCCGGTGAGGGTTTTGAAGCGGATGGCGATACGGGAGCTGACGCCATTATGTTGGCCCAGCAGCAGCGTCGATGCCAGTCCGGTCGATACGGGTGCGCGGTATTGCGCCATCTGGATCAGCGGCGCGTAGGCGACCTGGATTTCACCGGTGCTGTCGCGGTGCAAGCTATCGAATCCGCTGGGGAGAGATCTTTCGTGGGTGCAGGTGACAAAGAGAAGGGCGGAAAGTAATAGCAGCGCATAGATCGGTTTTTTCATGCTCATTCCTGTTTTATTTCAAAAGCTCGGGGCGCATGGCTTGAAGCCAACGCAGACAATACAGATTATACCCTTTGGCTGCGAATCGGTTCCTGAGAATATCCTGTAAATTTACACAATAGCAAATAAAAAGCCAATGAAAAATAACGCCCGGGGAGTCAAAAAAAAGGGCAATCTGAACGATTGCCCTTGTAGATTGCAGGAGAGACCCGGATTATTTCTTGGGTTTGGGCTTCTCTTCTTCTTCAGCCTGAGCAGCCTCCTGTGCCTGTCGCGCCGCGGCTTCTTCCATCTCTTTTTTCTCTTTGGCGAGCTTTTCCTGGCGTTTCTGGCGCTGTTTTTCGATCTTGGCTGCTTTGGTTCCTTCGAAACCAACCAGTTCAAAAATCGACATGGCGGCCGCATCACCCAGACGGTGCCCCAGTTTGATCACGCGCGTATACCCGCCATTGCGTTCGGCATACTTGGGGGCGATCTCCTCAAAGAGTTCCTTGACGATCGTTTTATCCTTGATGGTGCGCATGACGTGACGGCGCGCTGCCAGATCGCCCTTTTTGGCAAAGGTGATGATGCGCTCGACGACGGAGCGGGCTTCCTTGGCCTTGGGCGTTGTGGTGATGATGCTTTTATGCTCGAACAGAGAAGTAGCCAGATTGGCCATCATCGCTTTTTTATGGCTATGGGTTCGGCCGAGTTTTCTACCAGATTTCTGATGTCTCATGAATACAATCCTTCATATTTTGGACCGGTCGCACAACTTTTGATTCTTCGCCGTCGTATGACTCAGTACCGGGCTGTCTAATAATCTTCACCTTTTTTCAGGTACTTGTCCACATCAATGCCGAATTGCAATCCCTTTTCCTCGAGGATTTTGGTCAGTTCGGAAAGGGATTTGCGCCCGAAATTGCGGAACTTTAGCATTTCCTGTTCGTCGCGGCGAACGAGATCGCCGATGGTCTTGATATTGGCCGCCATCAGGCAATTGTGGCTGCGCACCGACAGCTCGAGCTCATCGACGCTCATCTTCAGCAGCTTGCGAATACGGATGGCTTCCTCGTCCACTTCCTGGGATTCTTCTTCCTCGGTATCGATGTCGAAATTGATGAAGAGTTGAATGTGGTCGCGGAGGATTTTCCCGGCGTAGCTGAGCGCGTCATCGGGCGTGATGCTGCCATCGGTGGTTATTTCGAGAATGAGCCGTTCATAATCGATACGTTGCCCGACGCGGGTATTTTCCACGGTGTAGGTCACCCGCACGATGGGCGTGAAAATGGCATCGATGGGTATGGTGCCGATGGGCATATCGGACTGACGGTTATCCTCCGCGGGGATGTAGCCGCGGCCGCGGCCGATGCGCAATTCCATGTTGAATTCCGCCTCTTCATTGAGCGTCGCCAGCTGCAGATCCGGATTCAGGACTTCAAAATCCGTGGACATTTCCTGAATATGGCGTGCGCTCAGATTGAGCGGGCCCTTGAGCTGCAAGGTGATTCGATCCGGTTTTTTATCGATCAGTTTGAGCCGTACCTGTTTGAGATTCAGCACGATGGTGGAGACATCCTCCTTGACGCCGGGGATGGTGCTGAACTCATGCAAAATACCATCGACGCGGAACATGGTGATCGCCGCCCCCGGGATGGAGGAGAGCAACACCCTGCGAAAAGCATTGCCAATGGTGGTTCCGAAGCCGCGCTCCAATGGTTGGACAATGAACTTGCCATAGGTATTGGTATATGTTGACTCGTCCAGTTCGATGCTTTCCGGCATCTGAAAACTTGGTAGAGGCATTTATAGCTCCATAGATTGAAGATGAGGGAAATTGCACTTTACGCCAAGTCGCGCGCTGGCTTACTTGGAGTAGAGCTCAACGATTAATTTCTCATTCACATTCACCGGGATCGCATCGCGAGCCGGCAGTTCGAGAACCGTTCCCTGCATGGCGGCTTTGTCCAGAGACAACCAACCAACCATCTTGCCGTCACGGACGCGTTTCATGGCACCGTGGATGATCTCCAGTTGGCGGCTGTTGTCGCGAATGCGGATTTCATCGCCGACCTTGAGTTGAAAGGACGGGATGTCCACCAGTTGTCCATTGACGGTGACGTGGCGATGGCGTACCAGCTGGCGCGCCGTGGTGCGTGAAGGTGCCAGGCCGAGCCGGTAGACCACATTGTCGAGACGGGTTTCGAGCAAACGCAGCAAATTCTCGCCGGTGATGCCTTTGATCCGTTCAGCGCGCTCGAAATAGGTGTGAAACTGACGTTCGAGGAGGCCGTAGATGCGTTTCACTTTTTGTTTCTCGCGCAGCTGCACGGCGTACTCGGATTGTTTGAAGCGGCGCGTGCGTCCGTGTTGCCCGGGCGCATAGCCTTTTTTCTCAAAGGGGCACTTGTCGCTGGTGCATTTGGTGCCCTTCAAGAAGAGCTTCATGCCTTCACGACGGCAAAGCTTGCAATCCGCTCCTGTATAATTTGCCATAAAATGAAACCTCCTGCTAAGAGAGCCCGGTTGTCGCCGGGATATCAGAAAAGACTTTTACATCGAATAGGATAAGCATAAACCTTGCATCAGACGCGGCGGCGTTTGGGTGGCCGGCAGCCGTTGTGCGGAATGGGCGATACGTCCTTGATGGACGTGATTTCCAGACCAGCGGCTTGCAGTGAGCGCACCGCGGCTTCGCGGCCGGCGCCCGGGCCTTTGACCAACACTTCAACGCGTTTCAAACCCAGAACCATTGCTTCCTTGGCGGCGGTTTCGGCGGCCAGCTGCGCGGCAAAGGGCGTACTCTTGCGCGAGCCCTTGAAGCTCACACGACCCGAAGTCGCCCACGAGATCACATTGCCGTACATATCGGTGAGGGTAACGTTGGTGTTGTTAAACGTCACGCGAATATGGGCGACGCCATTCGCCTCGACTTTTTCGCGTTTTTTACCGGTTTTTTTCTTCGGATTAGCCAATGAACACCTCTCTTAATGAAAATGGATTACGACCATCACTTTTTCTTACGTACGCCGACGCCACCGCGGCGGCCGCGACGGGTACGCGCATTGGTATGAGTCCGCTGTCCTCTGCAGGGCAGATTGCGGCGATGACGCACACCACGGTAACAGCCGATGTCGATGAGACGCTTGATGTTCATCTGCACTTCACTGCGCAGGGCACCTTCCACTTTGTGTTCGTTGGCGATCAGATCACGAATTTTCGCCACTTCATCCGGTTGCATGTCACGAACACGTGTGTCCGTGCTGACACCTGACTTTTCAAGAATTTGACGCGAAGTAGTCGGACCTATTCCATAGATATAGGTGAGGGCCACTTCAATGCGCTTATCTCTTGGTAGATCTATGCCTGCAATACGAGCCAAAGCAGTCTCCTTTGTACGTTAAGTTAGATTATCCCTGACGTTGCTTGTGACGGGGATTCTTTTTGCATATCACCCGAATCGTCCCCTTGCGGCGGATGATTTTGCAATTTTCACAAATTTTTTTGACAGATGATCTGACTTTCATCTTGTGCCTCAATGCTTTCAGAACTTATCCTATAACGCATTATTTATAACGATACGTGATGCGCCCGCGCGATAAATCATAGGGAGAGAGTTCGACAGTCACCTTGTCACCTGGCAGTATCTTGATAAAATGCATGCGCATTTTACCCGAGATGTGCGCCAAAACCTTGTGTCCGTTCTCCAATTCCACCCGAAACGACGCGTTGGGCAGCGTTTCCAGAATGATACCATCGATTTTTATCGAAGCTTCTTTTGACATAGCGTGTTAGACTAGTCCCCTTCTGTTAGAATTTCCGGATCACCCTTGGTGATGACCACGGTATGTTCGAAATGTGCCGACGGTTTGCCATCTTCGGTGACGACGGTCCATTGGTCGGGCAGGGTCCGCACCCGCCAGGTTCCCGCATTGATCATGGGTTCGATGGCGAAGACCATGCCGGCCTTGAGCCGCGGGCCTTGATGCGGTGGTCCATAATTCGGTATCTGTGGCTCTTCATGCATGGCCTGGCCGATGCCGTGTCCCACCAGATCGCGCACCACCGAGAACCCGGCCGCCTCCACATGGCTTTGAACCGCATGGCCGATGTCTGAGAGACGGTTGCCCTCGCGTGCCTGATCGATGCCCTTGTACAAGGATTGTTTCGTATAGGTCAGCAGACGCTCTTTCTCCGCGCTGATGACATCGACACGAAACGTCCTTGCCGCGTCACTACAGTACCCATTCCAGAGAACACCCACATCCACGCTGACGATCTCGCCGCTCTGCAGAGCCCGTTGTCCTGGTATCCCGTGCACCACCTGTTCATCGATGGAGATGCAGGTGTTGGCGGGATAGCCATTGTAACCCTTGAACGCCGGGATAGCGCCCTGGGCGCGGATGTATGCGCCGATCTCCTCATCGAGATCAGCAGTGATCACTCCCGGTGCGATGCGTGAGGCCGCGAGGCGGAGGGCGCCTGCCAGAATCCGGCTGCTTTGCCGGATCAAGTCAATCTCACGTCCCGTCCGGATATTGATCATAACTTCCTGTCTTACAACCTGGCGACGAGGGCGTCCAGTGCCGAGCGGACGTGCTCCACGGCCTGTTCTGCGTGCAAAAGGTGGAGCTTGTTTTGCGCGCTGTAAAAAGATTTCAGCGGCGCGGTTTTTTCTTCATAAACCTGCAGGCGCTTGCGCACCGTGACCTCGGTATCGTCTTCGCGCTGAATGATCTTGCCGCCACACTGATCACAAATTCCCGTGGCCGGCGGCGGGTCGGACAGGACATTATAATTCTTGCCACATTGGCTGCAGGTGCGCCGGCTGGTCAGGCGTTTGACGATCTCCGCCTCCGAGACATCGAAGAACAGCACCATCTCTATGGCCTTGGGTTCACCCAGCATGGCGTCCAGACTTTCGGCCTGGGCGATGGTGCGCGGAAATCCGTCGAGAATGAAACCGTTGCCGGCATCGGGTTGCACCAGGCGTTCCCGCACCAGTTCGATGATGATGTCATCGGGCACCAGGCCGCCGCTTTGCATAATCGACTGGGCTTTGCGTCCCAGCTCCGAGCCATCCTGAACAGCCTTGCGCAGGATGTCGCCGGTGGAAATTTGCGGAATGCCGTGACGTTCCGCCAGATATACGGCCTGGGTTCCTTTTCCGGAACCCGGCGCGCCGAGAAAAATCAATCGCATGATAATCTCATCCCCCGCAACCTAGAAGCGGCGGCGGCCGCGAATCTTGCCGCTCTTCAAAAAGCCATCGTAATGACGCATGAGCAGATGCGATTCGATCTGTTGCAAGGTATCCAAAGCCACACCGACCACGATCAGGAGCGAGGTACCGCCATAGAAACTGGCGAAATTGTACGAGACGTTGGCGGCCTTGGCGATGAAAGAGGGAAAGATGGCGATGAGCGCGAGAAAAACCGAACCCGGCAGCGTGATGCGCGTCAGAATGTGATCGATATAATCGGAGGTCTTTTTGCCGGGACGAACCCCGGGAATAAAACCGCCGTATTTCTTCATGTTATCCGCCACATCGACCGGATTGAAGGCGATGGCGGTGTAAAAATAGGTAAAGAAGACGATCATCACACCATAGACCAGCCAGTAAAAGCTCGAGTCATAACTGAACAGCATGTTCATCGATTGCATAAAGTCGCTGTTTGGGAAGAACTGCACGATGGTCTGCGGCACGAACAGGATCGACTGGGCAAAGATGATCGGCATGACGCCGGCGGTATTGACGCGCAGCGGTATATGGGTACTCTGGCCGCCGTAAATTTTGCGTCCCACCACGCGTTTGGCATATTGCACCGGTATGCGGCGCATGCCTTGCGTCAACAGAACCGTAGCGGCGACCGTGAAGACGAACACACCCCAGAGGATCACCTCCACCAGCAGGCTGCGATTGCCATGAATCACCTGCTGCAACTCATCGAAAATGGAGTTGGGGAAGCGTGCGACGATACCGATGAAGATGATCAGGGAGATGCCGTTGCCAATGCCGCGTTCTGTGATCAGTTCGCCGAACCACATGATGAGAACCGTTCCGGCGGTGAGGGCGAGCATGGTGGTGAAGCGAAACGCGAAACCGGGATCGGGCACGATCAGTTCACCGGAGGGCACGCCCGTGGAATTGTTCAGGCTTTCCAAAAAGATGCTGACGCCGAAGGCCTGCATCACAGAAATGGCGACGGTGCCGTAACGGGTCAGCTGGGTGATCTTTTTGCGGCCCTGCTCGCCTTCTTTCTGCAGTTTCTGGAAATAGGGGACCACTGCACCCAGCAGCTGGATGATAATCGATGCCGAGATGTAGGGCATGATGCCCAACGCAAATACGGTGGCGCGGCTGAAAGCGCCGCCGGCGAACAAGTCATACAGACCCAGCAGGCCGCTGGCAGTCTGCTGGAAGAACTCGAGCAGTGCCGAGGCATTGACGCCAGGGATGGGGACGTGTCCTCCAACGCGGTAAGCGACGAGGATCAGAGCGGTGAAGATGATCCGACGTTTGAGGTCGGGTATTTTGAAGATACTGCGTAGGCTCCCCATCATATCTTGGTAACCCTCCCTCCTGCCGCCTCGATCTTTTCTTGTGCACGCTTGCTGAATGCGTTGGCTGACACGGATAATTTTTTCTTCAATTCGCCATCACCCAGGACTTTTACGGGAAGCGATTTTTTGCTGATGGCGCCGAGTTCGTAGAGCAGTGCGGCCGTCACTTCGGTTTCCTCTTTCAGCTTGCCGAGTTTATCGAGGTCGCCGACATTGACGATCTGGTACTCGACCCGGTTGATGTTGGTAAAACCGCGCTTGGGCAGACGGCGTTGAATGGGCATCTGGCCGCCCTCGAACCATGGGCGATAGTTGAAACCGGAACGGGAGCGAGCGCCGTTGTGGCCGCGTCCGGATTGCTTGCCGCGCGACCCACCGCGTCCGACCCGCTTGCGATCCTTGCGCGATCCCTGCGCGTATGTCAATTCTGATAAATTCATTATATCCTCAGCCTGTTGCGTTCTCAACTCTGGAGACGATTTTACACTTCTTCCACTTTTAGCAAATGCCGGATATTATCAATCATGCCGCGGATGACCGGCGTATCGGCATGAACCACGCTGTGATTGGTGCGGCGCAAACCCAGAGCCACGGCCGTGGCTTTATGTTTGGCGATGCAGCCGATGGTGGAGCGCACCAGCGTGATCTTGAGCTGTTTGCTTGTCTTTTTTTTCATAACGCTCTCATTCACCACTATCAAAGGTTATTCGTTTTCGGCGTTTTTGGGCTTCGGCACCGTGTTGAAAATGCGCATCACGCCCAAACCGCGTTTGCGCGAAACCGACCCGACATCCATGAGGCTTTGCAGCGCCACGATGGTCGCTTTGACCACATTGTGCGGGTTGGCGGAGCCTCTGCTCTTGGTCAAAATATCGGTATAGCCGGCCGATTCGAGAATGGCGCGCACCGCGCCGCCGGCGATCACGCCTGTTCCGGGTGCAGCCGGTTTCAGGAAGACGCGTCCCGCGCCATACTTGCCTTCAATTTCATGCGGAACGGTGCCGTTGAGAACCGGCACCCGGATCAAATTCTTTTTTGCCGCATCCGCGCCCTTGGCGATGGAATCGGTCACTTCATTGGCTTTTCCCAAACCAACGCCAACGCGCCCGCGGCCATCCCCGACAACGACGATGGCGTTGAAACTGAAGCGCCGGCCACCCTTGACCACTTTGGCAACGCGATTGACCTGGACCACGCGCTCTGAAAGCTCAAATTCACCGGGATTTATCTTTTCCAACTTGCATTCCTCATGTTAAGAGTCGTAAGTGCCAAGCGATTAAAACTCCAAACCGCCTTCACGAGCGCCTTCGGCCAGGGCCTTGACGCGGCCATGATACAGATAACCGCCACGGTCGAAGATGATCCGGCTGAAATTCTTGCTCTTCGCCAATTCCGCGATATGCATGCCCACCAGTTTCGCCTGGGCGGTCTTGTTTTTCGCCTTGGCGACATCGTCGTGAAGGGCCTTGCTCAGGGTGCTGGCGGATAGCAGCGTATGACCCGCCAGATCATCGACGATCTGGGCGTAGATGTGCTTGTTGCTGCGGAAAACAACCAGCCGCGGTCTCGCTTCCGTGCCACGAATCGTTTTGAGAATATGGCGATGACGGCGTTCGCGCGTCAATTTTTTCTGTATTACTTTGTCAGGCATAATATAAGCTCATCATTTAGGTTTATAAAATTCTCTGCTTGCCTGGGGCGCCGCCTCGGGCGGCCTCCGCCATGGATGACGGCTACGCTCGTTTAGGCCGCGGTCTTGCCGGCCTTCTTGCGTACCACTTCGCCTGCGTAACGAATGCCTTTGCCCTTGTAGGGTTCGGGTTTCTTGAAACTGCGAATTTTGGCAGCAACCTGGCCCACCAGCTCTTTGCTGATGCCTCTGACAATGATATTGGTATTGCCCTCGACCGCAAACTGTATCTGATCCGGCGGTTCAAACATGATCTGATGAGAATAGCCCAGAGAAAGGAGCAATTTATTGCCCTTCATCTCGGCGCGATAACCGACGCCGATGATCTCCAGGCGTTTCTCGAAGCCATTTTTCACGCCCTCGACGATGTTGTTCACCAGGGTGCGGGACAGGCCGTGCAAAGAGCGAAAGGTCTTGGAGTCGTCCGGACGTTTGACTGTGATGGCATTATTTTCCACCTCAATCTGCAGGTTCGGATGCACTTGAACGGCCAATTGACCTTTCGGTCCGGTGGCTGTCACCAGATTGTTGACCACTTCAACCTTTACGTCATCAGGTATGGTGATGGGTGCTTTTCCTACTCGTGACACGATATACTCCTGTTCCTTAGATAATTACCAAATATAGCAGAGTACTTCGCCACCGACGCCGCGTTTCAGGGCCTCCTGGCCGGTCATCAAGCCCTGGGAAGTGGTGACAATGGCTATGCCCAGGTTGTTGAAAACGCGCGGAATCGATTTTTTAGTGACGTAGCGACGGAATCCAGGTGTGCTGATACGTCTCAGACCGGAAATCACGCTCTTGTTCTCGTCATCATATTTGAGATAAATACGAATGACGCCCTGCTGGTCGTCGCCTATCATGACATGATTTTTAATATAGGCTTCGTCCTGCAGTATCTTGGTGATTTCTTCTTTTAATCTCGAAGCAGGAATATCTACTTTGGGATGTTTAGCCCTGGTCGCATTCCTGATACAAGTTAGGTAGTCTGCGATGGGATCAGTTTTAGACATTTATCTTCTCCCTAACAAGCTCTAAGCTGTGAAAGTAAAGTTAGTTACAAATAAGGCTCAAAAGCGAGCTACCAGCTGGCTTTTTTGACGCCCGGTATCATGCCTTCCAGTGCGAGATCGCGGAAACAGAGTCTGCAAATCCCGAATTTGCGGTAATAAGCTCTGGGCCGGCCGCAGCGAGAACAGCGGTTGTAGGCTCTCACCTTGAACTTGGGCGTTCTCTTCGACTTGACGATTAAAGCTTTCTTGGCCAATGCGATTCCTCTTATTTTTTGATTACGACCGCCGGATGAACGGCATGCCGAAAGCCGTTAACAATTCGTACGCCTCTTCATCCGTTTTGGCAGTGGTTACAATGGTAATATTCATGCCGCGAATATGATCCACTTTATCATAATCGATTTCGGGAAAGACGATCTGTTCCTTGATCGACATGTTATAATTGCCGCGTCCGTCAAACTTGATGGGCAGGCCACGAAAATCGCGTACGCGCGGGATGGCGACGCTGATGAGACGGTCGAGAAATTCGAACATCTGCCATCTGCGCAGCGTCACGCTGCAGCCCACCGGCATGCCGGCGCGCAATTTGAAATTGGAAATTGCTTTTTTAGCCTTGCGAACCACCGGCTTTTGTCCGGCGATTTTAACCATCTCTTCCATGGCGACTTCGATGTTTTTGGCATTTTCGGTCGCCTCGCCTACGCCCATGTTGAGAACGATCTTTTCGACGCACGGAATCTGCATGACATTGCGGTAGTTGAATTTTTTCATCAGATACGGCTTTACTTCTTTGTCGTAAACATCGATCAAGCGGGGTTGATATTTTTGTTCAGCCATTTTTGTATGCCCAGATTAAGTTATTGCTCAGCTCGCTACCACCAGCATCTCATTACAATTCTTGCAGACGCGAACATGACTCTTGCGGCCCTTGGCTTCGTCTAAAACCATTTTCGAACCCATGCGGGCGGGCGTGCTGCATTTGGGGCAGATGACCATCACATTGGAGACATGGATGGGCGCTTCTTTCTCAATCAAACCGCCCTGGGCGTTCTTCGCCGATGGCCGGGTCGCCTTTTTGATGAAATGAACGCCTTCGATGATCACTTGCGATTTTTCCGGGAAAACCTTCAAAACCTTGCCTTTTTTCCCTTTATCGTTTCCTGCAACCACCAGGACCTGGTCATTTTTTCTTACTCGCATTGTGACTTGCCTTTATCAATATTCTACAACACTTCGGGAGCTAATGAGACTATTTTCATGAATTGTTTTTCGCGCAGCTCGCGTGCCACGGGTCCGAAAATGCGGGTGCCTTTCGGTTCCATGGCATCGTTGATGAGCACGGCGGCATTCTCATCGAACCGGATATAGGATCCATCCGGACGCCGTTTTTCCTTTTTGGTGCGCACGATAACGGCCTTGCTCTTGTCTCCCTTTTTGATGCTGCTGTTGGGGATGGCCTGCTTCACCGCGACGATGATGATGTCGCCCACGGACGCAAAGCGCCGTTTTGAGCCGCCCATGACACGGATGCACATGACTTTTTTGGCGCCCGTGTTGTCCGCGACGTTTAGTCGGGTATATTCCTGAACCATGACGAATACCTCTCGCTTCGAATTTGCTCGACGTTACTTGGCGCGCTCAATGACTTCCACCAACCGCCAACGCTTGCGCGCACTCAATGGGCGGGTTTCCATGATCTTGACGACATCGCCGGCATGGCTCTGATTTTCCTCATCGTGCGCCATGAAACGGGATGTCTTCTTCACGTACTTTTTATAGAGTGGATGCTTGACAAAGCGCTGGACCGTCACGACGCGACTCTTGGTCATCTTGTCGCTGGCGACAATCCCGATTTTCACTTTTCTTTGTTTTCTTTCCACGAATACTTCTCCAATCGCAGTAAAACTCAGGCCTTTGCGCCCTGACTCAGTTCATTAATGATGGTGCGCATCCGCGCGATATCCCGCCGCAGGGATCGAATCCGCAACGGATTATCGAGTTGACGGGTTGAGTGCTGGATGCTCAGATTTTCCATTTCCACCAGCGCATCTTCCATCTGTATCTGAATCTCTTTAAGAGATAATTTACGCAGTTCTTCGGTCTTGTTCATTTTATCACTCTCCAAAATCGCTGGTGGAGACAAACTTGGTCTTGATGGGCAGTTTAGTCGAGGCCAGGCGCAACGCCTCGCGGGCGGTGGTCTCATCGACGCCGGCGATTTCGAACATGACGCGGCCGGGTTTGACGACCGCCACCCAGTATTCCGGGGCGCCTTTGCCTTTTCCCATGCGGGTTTCCGCCGGTTTCTTGGTGCAGGGTTTATCCGGAAAAATGCGAATCCAGATTTTCCCGCCGCGCTTGATGTATCGCGTCATGGCGATACGGGCGGCTTCGATCTGACGCGCGGTGATCCAGTGCGGTTCCATGGCCTTGAGGCCAAATTCGCCAAAAGAGAGCATCGAACCGCGCACAGCCTTGCCGGCCATACGACCGCGCTGCTGCTTGCGATATTTTACGCGCTTGGGCATTAACATGATAATTAGACTCCAGTAAAAATTGATCACGTCTGAAGATTATTATTCGCCGATGACTTCGCCTCTGCAAATCCAGACCTTGACGCCGATGGCGCCGTAACTGGTCCGGGAGGTGGCGCGGGCAAAATCGATATCCGCGCGCAGGGTGTGCAGGGGGATACGGCCTTCCTTGTATTGTTCAACCCGCGCCATTTCCGCGCCGCCGAGCCGTCCGGAACAGCAGATTCTGATGCCTTCGGCGCCCATGCGCATCGTCGACATGATGGCTTTCTTCATCGCGCGGCGGAAAGAGACCTTTCCCTCCAGTTGGGCGGCGATGCCTTCGGCGACCAGGTAGGCATCGAGTTCGGGCCGTTTGATTTCGTTGATATTCAACTGCACATCCTTGCCAGTCACGCGCTGCAGCTCTTCGCGCAGTTTGTCCACTTCAGCACCCTTGCGCCCGATCACGATACCCGGACGCGCCGTGTGAATGGTCAGCGTTATCTGCTTCGGCGTACGATTGATCTCGATCTTGGAGACGCTGGCTTTCTGCAACCGGTTGCGGACATATTTGCGCAACATGATGTCTTCACTCAGTTTCTTTGCAAAATCGCGTTCATCGAACCAGTTGGAATCCCAGGTTCGAATCACGCCCAGCCGAAATCCCTTAGGATTGGTCTTCTGTCCCAAAATACTCTCCTGTTAATTGCTTAGTTGACTGGCTTGTCGGCAACAACTACCGAAATATGACAGGTGCGCCTGCGGATACGCGTCGCCCTTCCCATCGATGCCGCGCGAAAGCGCTTCAACATGTACCCTTCATCAATGCGAAGTTCCTTGACATAAAGATCCTCAGGCGACAGCTTGGATCCTTCTTCCTTGTTGAGCATATTGGCAACGGCCGAACGAATGGCCTTTTCCAGGGGCTCAGAGGCCGCAGTTTCACTGAAGTGAAGGATGTTTAGGGCATCCTTGACCACTTTGCCGCGCACCAGTTTGGCCACGCGCCGCACCTTGAGGGGTGATTTGCGGACCCACTTTGCAACCGCCTTTGCTTCCATTATAAGACGTCTCCAACTCTATACGTGCTAATGCTCATTGGCCTTACTTCTTGACCGCTTTTTCGGACTTTTTCTCGGTATGGCCACGGAAAGTACGTGTCGGCGCGAATTCGCCCAGCTTGTGACCGACCATGTTTTCAGACACAAACACGGGGACGAATTTGTTGCCGTTATGCACCGCCAGGGTGTGACCCACAAATTCCGGCGGAATGGTGCAGCGACGCGCCCAGGTCTTGAGGACTTTTTTCTGATTGCTCTTGTTGAGCACTTCGATTCTGTTCATCAGCGTCGCGTCGAGGTAAGGACCTTTTTTAATCGATCTTGCCATGTTTTATTTCCGTTATTTTCTGCGTTTCACAATAAGACGATCTGACGTTTTCTTCTTGCGGGTTTTGTATCCTTTGGTCGGCTTGCCCCAGGGCGTGGTCGGGTGACGTCCGCCGGAGCTTTTACCCTCGCCGCCGCCCATCGGGTGATCGACCGGGTTCATGGCGACGCCGCGGACGTGTGGACGCTTGCCCATCCAGCGGCTGCGTCCCGCCTTGCCAATGCTGATGTTCTCGTGATCGGTGTTGCCCACCTGACCGATGGTGGCGCGGCATTCCAGGCGCACCATGCGCACCTCACCCGAAGGCAGGCGCAGTTGCGCATAGTCCTTCTCCTTGGCCATCAGCTGCGCGTAGGAACCCGCGGTGCGTGCCAATTGGCCGCCTTTATCCTTACGCAACTCGACATTATGCACCAGGGTACCCATGGGTATCTTCTCCAGCGCCATGGCATTGCCGACGCGGATTTCCGGGGTTGCCCCGGACAGGAGCTGGTCACCCACCTTCAAACCCAACGGCGCCAGAATATAACGTTTCTCTCCGTCCGCATATTTGAGCAGAGCGATGTTGGCGGTGCGATTGGGGTCATATTGAATCGAATCGACGATGGCGGGAATTTCCAGCTTGTCGCGTTTGAAATCGATGATACGATAGAATCTCTTGTGACCGCCGCCGCGATGACGCGAAGTGACGCGCCCAAGATTGTTGCGTCCGCCAGACTTCCGGATCGGCACCAGAAGAGAACGCTCCGGTGTGCTGGAGGTGACTTCTTCGAATGTATTCACACTCTTGTGACGTTGACCCGGTGTGATTGGCTTGAATGTTTTTATGGACATGTAACTATCTCCCGGTGTTCAGCTAGTTGCTCTTGGTACCTTCAAAGAAATCGATCTTGTCGCCGCTGCGCAGCGTGACAATAGCCTTTTTCCAATCGGATTGCTTGCCATGCGTCAAACCACGGCGGGTGTTCATGCGTTTGGTCTTGCCTTTGACCATTATGGTCGCGACGTTATCGACGGTCACTTCGAACTTTTTCTCCACCGCCCTTTTGATCTCGATCTTGTTGGCTTCGGCAGCGACGACAAAGGCGTATTTGCCCGACGTTTCCTGCTGCTTGAGCATCTTTTCGGTCAATATGGGTTTGACCAAAATTTGGCGTTTGCTTTTCATGATTTTAACGAACCTTCCAGCTTGGTGATGGCACTTTCCATGATCAACAAGGTGCTGCAATCAAGCAATTCCACCGTGGAGGCATCCGTGGCGATCTGAACCTTGAGATTGGCGATGTTCCTGCTCGCGCGCAACACGGTCGCATCATAACCCGGCAGCAGTATCAGGGTCTTCGCCTCAGCCAGACCGAGGTTTTTCAACACCTGAAAAATCTCCCGGGTCTTGGCTTCCTCGATGGAGAAATCCTCGAGAATCTTGACCGCTTCCTCTTTGACCTTGGCGGAGAGAACCGATTTGCGCGCCAGGCGTTTTACTTTTTGCGGCAGATCGTGATTATAATCGATGGGTTGCGGACCGTGGGCCGTGCCGCCGCCGCGCCAGATGGGCGAACGGCTGCTGCCGGAGCGCGCCGTACCACGACCTTTTTGCTTCCAGGGCTTCTTGCCACCGCCGGAGACCAGGCTGCGGGTCTTGGTGGCTGCCGTGCCTTGACGCTCATTGGCCTGCTGGGTTTTGACAGCCAGATAGACGGCATGCTCGTTGGGTTCGATGCCAAAAACTTTGGCGGAAAGCTTCACCTTGCGTCCGGCCAGTTCGCCATCTTTTTTATAAACTTCTAATTCCATAGGTGTATTACTTTCTTATTAAAACGATTCCGTTTTCGGTTCCGGGAACGGCACCTTTGACAATTAAAAGGTTGTTGGCTTCATCAACCTTGAGGACGCGCAGGTTGCGCATGGTCACTTGCTCTCCGCCCATCCGTCCCGCCATCCGCAAACCCTTGTAAACACGGGAGGGATAGGAAGATTGTCCCAACGAACCCGGCGCGCGCAAACGATCGCTCTGACCGTGCGTCTTGGGACCGCCGCTAAAATGGTGGCGCCGGACAACGCCTTGAAAACCAAGACCTTTGCTGATGCCGGTGACCTTGACCATTTCACCCGGGGTGAAAATATCCACCTTGATTTCATCACCGACTTGCAGCTCCTGATCGCTTATAAAATCGCGCAGTTCACGAATCGCCTCAAAGGGGCCTTTGCCGCTCTTCTTGAGGTGACCGAGTTCGGCTTTGGTCGTGTGTTTGGTTTTCTTGGTGCCGAATCCAATCTGAACGGCCGCATAGCCGTGCTTCTCAACCGTCTTGATCTCTGTGACCACATTGGGTCCGGCCTCGATCACGGTCGCACCTACCACATTCCCCGCATTGTCAAAGACGCGGGTCATGCCAATTTTTTTTCCAATTATAGCACGCATTCAAGTACCACTTATGCAATGTTGTGATGGTTACGGGTCAATTAGAGTCGCAGGAAATCCTTGCTCAGACTTTGATCTCTACATCCACGCCCGCAGGCAATTCCAGTTTCATCAACGCATCCACGGTTTTGGGCGAGGAATTATGAATATCCACCAGCCGCTTGTGAATGCGCGTCTCAAACTGTTCGCGCGATTTTTTGTCCACATGCGGCGAACGCAACACGGTGTACACGGTTCTGTTGGTCGGCAAGGGAATGGGACCAACAATCATCGCGCCGGTCTGTTTTGCGGTTTTGATGATTTTTTCCGTGGAAATGTCAATCAGCCTGTGATCGTAAGCTTTCAGCTTGATGCGAATTTTCTGACCCGCCATTTAAGGACTCCAGTTACTATGATAAAAAATTAACGGCCTGCTTACTTGATAATCTTGGTAACCACACCGGCGCCGACCGTACGGC